>JALEUF010000206.1 GCA_022781015.1 Caryophanales bacterium | reverse complement strand
TAAAAAAGACATGCCTACATCCATCGATATAGATGCCTTTATTTATTCTTTGTTAACTAGTGGTTATAGAAGTTATAGCATGGCTTTGCCTTGCTCTAACGTTGAAGAGTTTTTACATAAAGAAGAGCCTTATAAGATGGGCGTATTAAAAGGGGATTTCGATCAAGGGTTATTCTTATCGTCAATGTCTTCTTTGCTAAACAATGAACTTTCACTCTCTTTTAATAAGAAGATTTATGAATTGATCCGTCATTACCCTTTCTTTTTCTCAACTTCAATTATAGTAAGCGGCTTCTACATTTATAGAAGACTTAAATCAGGTGTCGTTAGTTCAAATTTTGGGCTATCAAATTGCAAGGGAATTTATAGCCTAATTAACGAAAATAATCGACCCATGGATGTATCTAATGCTTCTTTCAATGGTTTGAAAGTAGCTTTTGATTACCTCTCAAATCAATATTAATTTGTTTCATTATCCATCTTATGTTTGCTCTTTTTGGAACCTTGGATTTTTTAAAAATTGTTAGTCCTAGTGCAAAACTTGATTGACTATCTTTAAAAGATAGACTTTAATTAGTAGCGGTTTTCCAAAACTTTCTACGAGGTAAAAATATGAATTCAAGTAACTCAATGCGTAATTATGAAGTCATGAGACCAATAAATGTTGTTATATTTTTGGTTCTTTTATGCGGATTTGGCGCTTTAGGAATCTATTATGGCGGATTAGTCACCCCATTCATTTTGTTAGGCAAGGGTGCTGTCGTTAATTTGCCAACTACTAGCTACGCTCTTAACTTAATGTTAGGTGCAATCGGATTTGCTGGATTCGCCATTTCTTTATATGGCTTTATTGTTTCTTTGATTTCGATTGTTAAAAGAAATGATGACTATACAGTTAAGGCCTTTGCTTCCTATATTGCCTTAGGATATGTTGCCTGCGTTGCTTTCTTCTTGAATGCTGCTTGGGTTTATAGACTTACCACTACAAATAATGGTTATAACGAATTCGGCTACATCATCACTTTATATGTAATTGCCCTTATCGTTTTATTAATTGCTACTAACGTTCCACTTGTTAAATTATTTGGTGAAGAAAAGACTGCAAACAAGACCATGAAGACAATAGTAGGGGCTGCATTTGCCGTTAACTTTGGCCTTTGCTTACCTGTTGCCTTGACTTATTTCTCCGTTCTTGGGAAAGTATTCAACCAATCTTCAGTCATTACTATGAAATTAGGCGTCTATTCCTTATTGACCTTAGTTGCTACTTTAGTTTCCTTGGCTGCTTTCATTGCTTTTGAAAAAGCTGACAAGCAAGGAAAGGAAGGCAAGGCTGGTTTCTATCTATTTGGACTTTCTACTTTAGTTGATGCCGGCGCCCTTATCACTTGTGGTGTCTTCTCAACTCTATATTCCAAAATCAAAGTCAACTTCATGTCTGCAAATCTAGAATTTGCCTATAGCACTGAATTTGCTGTTATGTCCTATATCCTTGGGATATTGCTTGTCTTAGCTTGTGTTGGAGTTGTTATCTATTCAATCGTTCCACACAAGAAAAAGGCTATAGAAACTAACTTCTAATAATTGATTAGTAATTATGGGTGCCAGTAAGGTGCCCTTTTATTTGTTTATAAAATCCCTATCTACTTTAATAATTTCATCATAAGAAGAAAGAACTTCTTCGCTAGGTTCTTCAAATTGGCTATTAAGCCTTTTCATCACATCTAAGGGGACAATTCTATTTTGTTCCCTTGTTTCATTTTGCTTTAGACATTGTTTAAATGGTAGTGGAAACAAAACTAATATATGTTTATCAAAGATAGGAGTGTTATCAAAATAAAACATCCTGAATTTGTTTTCTAAATTGGTAGCGTCAGCAATAACGGTACAATCCTCGTTATTTAACGCGTAGTCATTTATTCTTTTTAAGAAAGTATCCCAAACTAACTTTTCGTTTGAGAAGTTTTGCACCCCACCAAATAATTCAAGTCTAAGTTCATCGCTAGAGACTATAAAAACATTTTTATGGCTTTGTTTATATAGATTTGCCCATGTTGATTTTCCTGAGCCTGGGATTGCAGAAAGTAGATAGAAAGTTTTCACCTTCATATCCTAGACTTTGTAAACTCTTCTTTCCATACTAACTTTGGTTTATAAGATTCTTTTTATCTAAAAAATATATTTTTTAACGAAATTCTTTCAGTTTACCCACCTTGCTAATTTTGCTAGAATAGAAACCATGGAAGAATTCATTCAAATTAAAAATAAGAAATTCGTATTAACATCAGAGAAGGCAGTTCATGAGGATCATTCTACTTACATTTGTACTTGGTCTGGACGTACTTATTTGCTTAGAACATACAAAACTGGTTTTGAAAAAGCCTTAGCAGATTATAGGGAATTAAAGCATGCCGGCATTAATATGGCTAAGATGTGTTTCCATGATGATGTAAACCATGTTATTGTCTTTGATTATTTCCCTGAAGAAGATTGTCTAGAAGCCTTATCAAAAGGACCTCTAGGCCAACAATATTTTGATGCCTTATTTGCTTTATATAGATTTGCTAGGTTTTCTAAGGTCTCTTTAGACTGGGAGCCACAAAACTTTATGCTTAGGGGTAGCCAAATGTTCTATCTTCCAACCAAATGGGAAAGAATGAATGAATCCAATAAACTTGAAAAAGAAGGAATCCGTACTTGGTTCTTAGGTAAAGAAGGACATGCCTTATTAAAAAGAAAAGGATATGATGAAGCTTCATTGCCTATGTTAAGCGAAGAGCAGGTCAATAAAGAGATTGTTCTAGAAGCTGTTAAGAATTGGTAATTTAGAAGTAAAGGAGGCTCCTATTGAGAAATGGGTGCCTTTTTTATTTTATTTGGTATATAATCTAGCCCGCTGTTACCTCGGTACCCAGCGTAAAAAAATCAGGAGGACAAATCATGTCTAATAAAACCGTTTTAAAAATCGCCCAAAATGGAATCGTTGGAGCGATTTATTTTTTGCTTTGTTTCTTGCTCCAAAGCATTTCTTTTGGAACAATCCAAGTTAGGATTGCGGAGATTCTAGGTCTATTATGTTTCTTTAGGCCAGATTTTATAATAGGTGTAACACTTGGTTGTTTCCTTGCTAATTTGCAGTCTACATTAGGCTGGCCAGATATATTAATCGGGACAGCTGCTACATTAATTAGCTGCACCCTCATAGCTTTTGCTTCGCCTTCTTTATTAATCGCATGCTTATATCCAATTGCCATCAATGCCTTTGTAGTAGGGACCGAATTGTGTTGGTTATTAGATATCCCTTGGAGTGAATATTTCTATCAATCTGGCATGGTTGGGGCAGGTGAAACAATTTCGATGATAATTGGCTATGCGTTCTTTATGCTAATGAAACGAAATAAAGGGTTTATGAACGTCTTAGACCCAATAAAACATCGCGATTTTGTTTGGTAGGCTTTATATTTAGCAAATAAATATATACAATCATCTCCATGGGCAAAAAATTCTATCTTGAAATAACTCACGTTGATTCTTCCTCTAAAGCTAGGAACGGTATTTTGCATACTTGGCATGGAGATGTTTTAACCCCAATGTTTATGCCAGTAGGCACTAATGCTACAGTAAAATGTTTGACTCCAGTGCAAGTAAGCGAATGTAATTCTGGAGTAATTCTAGCCAATACTTATCATCTTCACCTTAGACCAGGAGAAGAAATAGTAAGAAAAGCCGGTGGACTACATAATTTCATGGATTACCATGGGCCAATATTAACTGATTCTGGTGGATTCCAGGTATTTTCTCTTGCCCAAAGAAGGAAAATAAGCGAAGAAGGGGTCATGTTCAGGAATGAAATCGATGGAGGGAAAGAATTCTTTTCCCCTGAAGTTGCAATTGCTATAGAAGAAGCCCTTGGGGCGGATATCATCATGTCATTTGATGAATGCATCCCTTACCCAGTGACTTATGATTATGCAAAAAAGTCTACCGACAGAACGATACGATGGGCTAAAAGAGGATTAGCGGCACATAAAAGAGAAGACCAAGCTTTATTTGGAATTGTCCAAGGTGGCGCCTATACAGACTTAAGGGAATATTGCGCTAAGGAACTCGCAACTTTAGATTTCCCAGGCTATTCAATTGGAGGTACTTCTATTGGAGAGCCGAAGGAAGTCTGCTTCCAAATGATTAAAGATGCGGTTAGGTATCTTCCTTTTGATAAACCACGTTACCTAATGGGAGTAGGATCAATTGATTATATTCTTGAAGGGATTGAAAACGGGGTTGATATGTTTGACTGCGTCCTTCCTACTAGATTAGCTAGGCACGGGGCTTTATTAACGACTCATGGAAGGATTAATATCCAACGCGCCCAATATAAAGAAGATTTCACTCCTCTTGATGATGAATGCGATTGCTATACCTGCACCCATTTCACTAAGGCCTATTTGCATCATCTATATAAGGTTAATGAAGAATTGGGGAAGACATTGAATTCCATTCATAACATACGCTTCCTAATAAGGGTTGTCGAAGGTGCTAGAAAAGCTATCGCCGAAGATAGATTTAAGGAATATAAAGAGCACGTATATGCAAAATTCGGCTCTAAGAAGGGTTTCTAATGGATATAAATTTATTTGATTTTGATTTACCTGAATCTTTAATCGCCCAGTCTCCATCTTCTAAAAGAGATGAATGCAGGTTATTGGTGGTAGATAGGGAACATAAGACTTATGAAGACAAGCTTTTTAAGGACATTATTCCCTATTTGAAGCCAGGCGATGTCTTGGTTAGAAATAATACAAAAGTCATACCTGCTAGATTAATTGGAACGAAAGAAGAAACAAAAGGACATTGCGAGGTCCTCCTTTTGAAACAACTAGAAGAAAAAGATACTTGGGAATGCCTTGTTGGCAACGCCCATTCTGTAAAAGAGGGGACCCATGTATCATTTGGAGACGGTTCGCTTAGGTGCGAATGTGTCAAAGTCCTTCCTGAAGGAATACGTCATATGAGGTTTATTTATGAGGGTATTTTCCTTGAGGTTTTAGAACGTCTAGGCAAGATGCCTCTTCCTCCATATATCAAAAAGCAAATTTCCAATAATGATGATTACCAAACCGTATATGCTAAAGTACCTGGATCAGCAGCAGCCCCAACCGCAGGATTCCATTTTACTAAAGAACTATTCGATAAGATCATTGATATGGGGTGTGAAGTGGTGGACATTACTTTAAACATTGGGCTAGGAACTTTTAGGCCAGTAAAAGTAAGCGATACAAAAGATCACGTCATGCATTCTGAATTCTTCCATATGGATGAAAAAGCTGCTTCTATTTTAAATAAGGCAAAGTCTGAAGGAAGAAGAATAATTGCTATAGGTACAACTTCGGTTAGAACCCTAGAATCCATTTATGGGAAATATGGCAAATTTGTTGCTGCATCTGAAGATACTTCAATATTTATCAATCCAGGTTACGAATATAAAGCAGTAGACGCTTTGATTACTAATTTCCATTTACCTAAATCAACATTAGTAATGCTTGTATCAGCCTTTATGGGTAGGAATTTCACATTATCTTGTTATAAACACGCAGTCGAAGAGAAATATCGTTTCTTCTCATTTGGGGATGCTATGTTTATATATGGGAAATACGATTATTCAAAGAATCTAGAGGATTAAAGTGGATAAGATTAATTATTATCTAGTTAGTCTAGAGGAATTAAAGGAAGTTAAAGGAAGACCAAGTATGCTCCTTCATGCTTGCTGCGGTCCTTGCTCTACTTTTCCTCTTACCTTCCTTTGCCCTCATTTTGATGTAACGATCTATTACAACAATTCAAATATCTTTCCTGAGCAAGAATATAGCCGTCGCCTAGAGGAATTAAAAAAGTTCCTTGAATATTTTAAAAGGGATTATGGATATAACGTTAAGCTCATCATCCCTAAATATGATAATAAGGAATATAACCAATTCCTTTCTCAATATGAAGGAGAAAAAGAAGGTGGGGAGAGGTGTTTTGCCTGTTATGAAAAAAGAATGGCAGAGGCTTATCAATTCGCAGAAGATAATGGATATCAGTATTTTTCGACAGTAATGACAGTTTCAAGGCAAAAAAATTCCCAAAAACTCAATGAAATTGGCAAAAAATTAGAGAAATTGCATCCGAACACCAAATATTTCTATAGTGACTTTAAAAAGAACAAGGGGCAAGATAAGGTTAGCGAAATGAGAAAATTCTATAATCTTTATGCCCAGCAATATTGCGGCTGCTACCTTTCTTATAGGGAATATCTAGTCAGGGAAGAAAACAAGAAGAACAAAGAACTACTAGAAAACCAAAATAAACAAGAAAAAATATAAAAGTTTGTGCACCGTGCACAATAAAATGATGTTTTTGTAAGTTGTTTCGATGCCATCGGACTTTTAATTTAGCCTATTACCTAAAATTAGTCAAAAGTGGGCATCAATTCGAAAATATTTGTAAATTTGTTGTTGACTACGCGCACGTGAGTGGGTATATTTTTTCACGCTGGCGCTTGCGTTGAAATGCGAGGTTGCTGACACACCTACAGGCGTTGTCATGATAAGGTGGTCAGGGAATTCGCATTGAGCAAACGTTAAGAAGCCTGAAAAAAGTCATAGGAGGAACATTCATGGCAAAAGAAAAAGCGATCCGCGTACGCTTAATGGCTTATGATCACAAGATTCTAGACTTAGCCGTCGAAAAGATCTTACAAGTAGCCAAGACTACCGGAGCTGGTGTAAAGGGGCCAATCCCTCTACCAACAGAAAAGCAGGTCTACACCGTTCTCCGTGCAACATTTAAATATAAAGACGCACGTGAACAATTCGAGATCCGCACACACAAGAGGTTGATTTACATTACCAACCCACAAAAAGAAACCGTCGAACAACTTAGAAGATTAGATTTACCTTCTGGTGTTGAAATCGACATCAAGTTATAAGGAGGACCTAATTCATGAAATCCATCATCGGAAGAAAAATGGGCATGACCGAGGTCTTTGCCCCAGACGGAACAATGTATCCAGTAACCGTCATTGAGGTGCTCCCAAACGTTATCATCGGCAAGAAGACAAAAGAAAAAGATGGCTATGAAGCTATCCAAGTTGGTTATGAAGATAAGGCCGAACGCCACTTAACCAAAGCCGAAAAGGGCATCTACAAGAAAGCTGGAGTCGCCACTAAAGAAGCAATGTATGAATTAAAGGGCGACGAAGTTTATGGCAAAAATGTTGGCGAAACTCTTACCTGCGATTTATTCAAGACTGGTGAAGTAGTTGACATCATCGGCCATAACAAAGGTCATGGTTACAGCGGTACCATCAAGAAGTACCATCACCATATCGGACCTAAAGGACATGGTTCCGGTTACCATAGGCAAATCGGTTCCTTAGCTAACAATGGCCGTGACAACAACCGTGTTATCCCAGGAAAGAAAATGTCCGGACATTGGGGACCAGAACAAGTTACCATCCTCAACGTCACAATCATCGAGAGCAATCCTGAAAAGGGCTACATCTTAGTCAAGGGCGGTGTCCCAGGACCAAAGAAGGCCATTGTCATGCTTCGCTCCCCAGTCAAGAAGCAATTCCGTACCCCAGTAGTCAAGGAAATCCTTGATGTTGCTGCCAAGGAAGAAGCTAGCAAGAAAGGAGAATAACCATGGCTGAAAAAACTGTTTCATTAAAGGTTATTAACCTCAAAGGCGAAGAAGCCGGAACAATCAAAGTATCTGCTTCTGTATTCGGTGTCAAGGATGCCAATCCACAAGTCATCAAAGACGCTGTCACCGTTTATCAATCAAACCTTCGTCAAGCTACTGCTAAAACCAAGAAGCGTCACGAAGTCCATGGAACCAACAAGAAGCCATGGAGACAAAAGGGAACCGGCCGTGCCCGTGCTGGTGACTGCAAGTCGCCAATCTGGGTTGGTGGTGGAACTGTATTTGGACCAGATGGCAACCAAAATTACAAGTTATCCCAAAACAAGAAGGCCCATAACCTTGCCTTACGCGCTGTCTTATCAGAAAAGGCAAATAATGGCCTAGTAGTTGTTGACTCACTCGAACTTGAAAAGGCTTCCAGCAAGGAATTCTCCCTTGCCTTAAAGTCAATGAAAGTCGAAGGAAAGACCTTAGTAGTAGTCGATGGTGAAAACGACAAGTTGATCCTCTCTGCTAGAAACATTGCTAATGTCGGTCTTACCGAAGTTGACAATATCGCCGTTTACGATGTCCTAAACTTCAAAAACATTGTTGTTTCTAAGGACGGAATAAAGAAAATCGAGGAGGCTTTGAAGTAATATGGCTGAAGAAGTTAAAGAAGTTGTGGCTACCGAAGTTGCCCCTAAGAAGGAAACCAAGAAAGCCAAGAAGACTAAGGAAGCCAAGGTTGAAGAAAAGAAAGTAACCTTCCCAAAGGCTACTGCTCATGACTTCAAGGTTATCGAGGCTCCTCACATCACTGAAAAGAGCATGGCTCTTATGCAAAATGCCAACAAGGTTACAGTCAAAGTTGCCTCTAACGCCAACAAGATTGAAATCAAGGAAGCATTCGAGCATATATTCCAAGTCAAGGTTGTTGATGTCAAAGTCTCTAATCAAAGAGCCAAGCAAACAACTAGAGGCGGACGCTACAAGGGAACAATCGCCGGATTCAAGAAAGCTGTTGTCACCATTGAAGAAGGTCAAGCCATCGACTTGTTCAAAGAGTAAGGAAACCACCGTTCTATATATAAATAAGGATATATAGATAAAGAGTCTAATATAGGAGAAAAAAATGGCTATTAGAACCTACCGTCCATATACGAAGAGTAGACGTTCCATGACAAACTCTACCTTCGAGGACATCACAAAATCGACTCCTGAAAAATCGCTACTCGCCCCTAAGAAACATACGGGCGGACGTAACAATCAGGGTCACATCACCTGCCGCCACATTGGTGGAGGAAACAAAAACCGTTATCGTATCATTGACTTCCGTCGTGTTAAGGATGATATCCCAGCAACCGTCAAAGCCATCGAATACGATCCAAATAGAAACGCTAACATTGCCTTAATCTGCTACGCTGATGGGGTCAAAGCCTACATCATTGAACCACAAGGCTTAAAAGTTGGTGACAAGATTGTTTCTGGAAAAGCAACCGATATCAAAGTCGGAAACTGCTGCGAACTTCAAAACATTCCTGAAGGTACCTTCGTTCATAATCTAGAACTTCAACCAGGCAAAGGTGCTCAAATGTGCCGTGCCGCTGGAACTAGCGCCCAGGTACTTGGCATTGATGGAAATTATGTCATTGTCCGTCTTGCCTCTACAGAAATGAGAAAGTTATTAAAGAATTGCCGTGCTACCATCGGTATTGTCGGTAACGAAGATTATAACTTAATTAACTTAGGTAAAGCTGGTAAGACCCGCTGGAAGGGCGTCCGCCCAACAGTCCGTGGTTCTGCCATGAACCCAAATGATCACCCTCACGGTGGTGGAGAAGGTAAGTGCCCTGTCGGACGCGATGCCCCACGTACCCCATGGGGTAAGCGTAGCCAAGGTGTCAAGACCCGCCACGTTAAGAAGAATTCCACTCGTCTAATAATAAGACGTAAGTCGGATAAGAAGTAAGGAAGGAGATAGAACATGTCACGTTCACTTAAAAAAGGACCATTCGTGGATGAATACCTTCTCAAGAAGGTTGAAGCCCTCCAAAAGTCCGGAAAGAAAGAGATCATCAAAACCTGGTCTCGCCGCTCGACGATCTATCCCGCCTTCGTCGAACAAACATTCGCTGTCTACAATGGACATGAACACATTACTGTTTATGTTACTGAAGACATGGTTGGACACAAACTTGGCGAATTCGCCCCAACCAGAACCTTCCCTGGCCACCATGGAAATAACGTCGGTGACCAAGCTGCTAAGAAATAAGGAGCGTAATAATGGCTGAAGAAACTAAGAAGACAGTTAAGAAAACTGCCGCTAAGAAAACTACAACCAAAAAGGCTGCCCCAAAGAAAGAAGCAGTCAAAAAGGTTGAAAAAGAAGAAGTTAAAGAAGAAGTCGTCAACGAAGTAAAAGACGTCAAGACCGCTAAGAAAGAAGCTAAAGCCGAAGCCAAAGCTGCCAAGAAGGCTGCTAAGGAAGAAGCCAAGGCTGCTAAAGTTACTAAGGTTGAGGAAAAAGCCCCAGTCACCGAAGCTAGATGCTTCGCTAGGGATGTCCGCATCACCCCACGTAAAGTTAGATTCGTAGCTGATGCTGTTAGAGGAAAAGATGTATCTGTTGCCCTTGGAATCTTATCCAAGACCAACAAGGTCGCCGCTGCTCCAGTAGCCAAGGCCATCAAATCTGCTGCCGCTAATGCTGTCAATAACTTCGGGATGGATAAATCTTCTCTCTATGTCGCTGAGATTCAAGTCTCCGATGGACTAAAGATCAAACGCTTCATCCCAAGGGCGAAAGGCTCTGCCTCG
The DNA here is from genome assembly GCA_022781015.1 of Caryophanales bacterium. Taxonomy (GTDB): domain Bacteria; phylum Bacillota_I; class Bacilli_A; order RFN20; family CAG-826; genus Alloenteromonas. The sequence continues at coordinate 14,706 of JALEUF010000206.1, read as the reverse complement.
CCAATCATTAAACGCAACGCTAACCTATTAGTCGTTGTCAAGGAAAGAAATTAAGGAGGACCGAAAGAAAATGGGACAAAAAGTCAATGCAGTCGGAATGCGTGTTGGCATCAATCGCGACTGGAATTCTAAATGGTTCGCCTCTAAGAAAGAATATGGAGACTTCCTAGTTGAAGATATCGCCATCCGTAAATATCTCGACAAAGAATTAAAGAACTCCATGTTATCTCACATCACTATCGAACGTGTAAAAACCGATAAGAATGGTCATAACGTCAAAGTATCCGTCTATGTCGCCCGTCCAGGTGATGTCATCGGACAAGATGGAGCCAATGTTACCCGTCTTACCAAGGAACTTGGCAGGATCGTAAAATCTGGCGCCGTCAAACTTGATGTTGTCGAAGTTAAGAATCCTGATTTGGATGCTACTCTAGTTGCTAAATGGATTGCTAGCGAACTCGAAAATCGTGCCGCCTTCCGTTCTACAATGAAAAAAGCCATCCAAAGGATGAAGAAAGCTGGCGCAAAAGGAAGCAAAACCTTATGCTCTGGACGTCTTGGCGGTGCTGAAATCGCTAGACGTGAAGGATATAAAGACGGAGTCATCCCTCTTCATACCCTACGTGCTGATATCGACTTCGCCCACGTTCCAGCTTCTACCACCTATGGAAACATCGGTGTCAAAGTCTGGATCTGCCGTTCCTTAAACAAGGCAGGAACTGAAGAAGTCAACGAACCAGTTCCACAACAAAATGCCCGTCCAAATTTCCCAAGGAATAATGGACGCCGCCCAATAGCAAAAGGAGGCAATAAAGATGCTACAACCAAAGCGCGTTAAATATCGCCGTCCTCATGGTCTCAAATATGAAGGAAAAGCCAAAGCCGGCACCAGTGTCGACTTCGGTGAATACGGATTAGTAGCCACTGAAGGAAATTACGTTACCGACCACCAAATCGAATCTGCTCGTATCGTCTTGGCCCGTTATACTGACCGTGCTGGGAAAGTCTGGATTAGAATCTTCCCACACTTAGCAAAGACCAAGAAGCCAGCCGAAGTTCGTATGGGTAGCGGTAAAGGAAGCCCAGAAGGATGGGTAGCCGTCGTCAAGAAGGGAACTGTTCTCTTCGAAATTGGCGGCATCGATCCAGTCAAAGCCCAAAAGGCCCTTCATCTTGCCGGATATAAACTTCCAGTCAAGACCAAGGTCATCAAGAGGGAAAAAGCTCTCTCCCAAGCTGAATTACTCAAGATGGAAGAGGCTCATGAATCTTCTCTAGAAGCTATTGAAAAAGAAGATGAAATCAAGGTTGAAACCGTTTCTGATACCGGAAACGAAACCCCAACCGAAGTTGAAAATAAGGAGGCCAAGTAATGGAAGTTAAAGAATTCCGCGAACTAACCTCGGAAGAACTCGCTAAGAAAATCTACGAGTTAAAGGAAGAATTGTTCGAATTACGCCGCAAAAAGGCCGTTGGACAATTAGAACATGGCGAAATGGTCCGCAACGTTAGAAAAGACCTCGCCAAAGCCGAAACCGTCAAGCGTCAAAGAGAACTTGACATTGCTAAATAAGGAAAGGAGATATAACTAATGGAAAGAAATCATCGTGCCTTAGTACAAGGCGTTGTCACTTCCACCAAAATGGATAAGACTATCGTTGTTACTGTCTCTACCGAACGCAATGCCCATCTTTACACCAAAAGAGTAGGCTATTCCAAGAAATATTACGTTCATGATGAGAACAATCAAGCCATTGTCGGTGATACAGTCACTATTGTGGCCTGCCGTCCTTTATCTAAAACAAAAAGATATCGCTTAGTCTCCGTCGTCTCTCACGCCGCTTTAGCCGAAAAGGCTAGCGAAGTCGAAGCCGACTTAGAAGCTAATGAAGGTATTTCCGCTAAGGAGGGAGAATAATGATTCATAATGAAACCAGCCTAGTAGTCGCCGATAACTCCGGTGCCCGCTCGGTCAAAGTCTTCCGCCTTTACGGAGGAAGCCATCGCAAAGTATCTTCTATCGGAGATGTCGTCTTATGTTCCGTCAAAGATGCTATTCCAAATGGCAAAGTCAAGAAAAGCGATGTCGTCAAGGGAGTTATTGTCAGGGTTAAGCACCCAGTCCTCCGCAAGGATGGATCCACAATTGCCTTCGATGACAATGCTATCGTATTAATCGACAATGATGGCAACCCAATTGGCACTCGTGTCTTTGGTCCAGTTGCCCGTGAACTTCGTGATAAGGGATACATGAAGATTATATCCCTTGCCGTCGAGGTGTTATAAGGAGAGAGATATGAATATCAAAAAAGGTGATAAAGTTATCGTCATCTCCGGCGCCGACAAAGGCAAGGAAGGTATCGTCCAACGCGTTTACCCTAAGCTAAATAAAGTCGTCGTTGAAGGTGTCAACGTACATAAGAAACATAAGAAACCAACCCAATCTGTTCCAGAAGGTTCGGTCATTGATATGTATGTACCATTCGATGCTAGCAATGTTGCTCTCATCGATCCAAAAACCAAAAAGCCAACCCGTGTCCACATGGGCATGGTAAAAGGCAAGAAGGTTCGTCTAGCCAAGTCTGGCGAATCTCTAGATAAATAATGGAGGAAGCTAGAATGGCAACTGAAACAAAAAAGGCCGCTAAGGCTGCCCCTAAGAAAGCAAAGAAAGTTGAAGCAGCGGAAGTAGTTACAAACGAAACCAAAGCCGAAAACCGTCTTTACAAGAAATACAAGGAGACCATTGTCCCTGAATTAGTTAAGGAATTTAACTATTCAACCGTAATGCAAGCTCCAAGGATTGAGAAAGTCGTCATCAACATCGGTGTTGGAGATGCTACTGCAAATTCCAAAGCCCTTGATGATGCTGTCAATGACTTATCTATCATCACTGGTCAACATCCAGTTGTTACCAAGGCTAAGAAGTCCATCGCTACCTTCAAGGTTAGAGAAGGACAAGCCATCGGAACAAAAGTTACCCTCCGTGGTGCTAGGATGTATGAATTCCTTGATAAATTGGTCTCAATCGCCCTTCCACGTGTTCGTGACTTCCGTGGCGTTAGCAAAAATGCCTTCGATGGTCATGGTAATTACACCCTCGGTATCAAAGAACAATTGATCTTCCCAGAAATTGACTATGATAAAGTAGCCAAGGTCCGTGGTATGGATATTGTTATCGTAACTACCGCAAATTCCGATAAAGAGGCCTATGCTCTTCTTGAAAAGATTGGCATGCCCTTTAGGAAATAAGGAGAAAGTTCATGGCTAAGAAAAGTTTAATTGCTAAAGAACAAAGAACACAAAAATTCGGTGTTCGCGAATATACCCGCTGCAAAAGATGCGGACGTCCTCACGGGGTCATCCGCCGCTTCGGATTATGCCGTATCTGCCTAAGAGAATTAGCCTACAAAGGTGAAATCCCAGGCATGAAGAAGGCTTCATGGTAATGAAAGGAGACTAATAAAATGAATGCAGATCCAATAGCAGATATGCTCACTCGTATCCGTAACGCTAACAAATTACGTTACGAAGAAGTCTCCATGCCAACTTCCAAAATGAAAGAAGGCATTGCCGAGATTTTAAAGAACCAAGGCTTTATTACTTCATATCGACTTGAAGAAAACGAAGGCAAGAAAACCCTTGTCATCGTCTTGAAATATAGCTCCAGTGGCGAAAGAGTCATCACTGGCTTAAAGCGTATATCAAAACCAGGTCTTCGTATCTATAGCGAAGCCGACAAAATCCCAAGTGTTCTCAAAGGACTTGGAATCGCTATCGTTTCTACCCCAAATGGTCTATTAACCGACCATCAAGCTAGAAAGCAACACGTTGGCGGAGAAATCCTTTGCTACGTTTGGTAATATAGGAGGAAGAAATAATGTCAAGAATCGGATTTAAACCCGTCGTTCTTCCTGAAGGAGTTACTGCCGAAATCAAAGCCGGACTTGTAACTGTTAAAGGACCCAAAGGCGAATTAAGCGTTGTTATCCCAAATAACGTCAGCGTCGAGGAAAAAGGAAACGAACTTCTCTGCCATAGAGCTGGAGAAGATCAAATCGACCTAGAATTGCATGGTACCACCAGAGCCAACTTACATAATGCTGTCACTGGTGTCCATGAAGGATTCAAAAAAGAATTAGAGATCTCTGGTATCGGTTATCGTTGCGCCATGCGCGGAACCGACCTAGTTCTCAATGTAGGCTTCTCCCACGAAGTAGTCATCCATCCTCTTGATGGAGTCAAAGTCTCTACTACCGATGAAGCCCACATCGTTGTCGAAGGTATCGATAAGCAAAAGGTTGGACAAACCGCTGCATTAATCCACGATACCAAGCGTCCTGAACCATATGGTGGCAAGGGAATTAAGTACAAAGGCGAAGTTATCATCCGTAAGGAAGGTAAGAGAGCCGGTGCTACTGGTAAGAAATAAGGAGCGATAAAATGATTGAAAAGAAATCAAGAAACGCGATTCGCGAACGTCGCCATCTCCGCGTAAGAGAAAAAGTTAGCGGAACTGCTGCTAGACCACGTCTTTGCGTCTTTCGTTCCAATAAGCATATCGAAGCCCAAATCATCGATGATGTTAAAGGCGTTACATTAGTTTCCTCTTCTTCCGTTTCTTTAAAATTAAGTAATGGTGGAAATTGCGAAGCTGCTGCAACTGTTGGTGCCGACCTTGCCAAAAAGGCTATTGCCAAAGGAATTGAAGAAGTTGTCTTCGATCGTGCAGGTTATATATATCATGGGCGCGTTGCTGCTCTAGCCGAAGCCGCTAGAGAAAACGGGCTCAAGTTCTAAGGAGAATGACCATGGAAGAAGAAAATAAGATTGTTGCGGAAGAAGTTGCTTCCGAACCAACCGTTTCTGAAGAAGAAACAAATGAAACCCGTGGCAATGAACCTCACGGTTCCGTTTCTGCCTCTAGACCTGGCGATAGGAAATATGGAAACCACAAAGGCCGTCCTTCCGAAAGGAGAGGTGGTCGTGGTGGATTCAGAAAGAATACTGATGACTTTCAAGAAAGAGTAGTCGCCATCAACCGTATCTCCAAGACTGTCCAAGGTGGAAAACATATGCGTTTCTCCGCATTGGTCGTTGTTGGTGATGGAAATGGTAAATATGGATTTGCCCTTTCTAAGTCTGGTGAAGTACCAGATGCCATCAAGAAGGCTCTTGCCAAGGCAAGAAAGAACATGGTCTCCATCGAAATCGGTAAGAATGGCACTATTGCCCACGAAGTCGTTGGTGTCTATGGCTCAACCAAAGTCGTTATGAAGCCAGCCCGTCCAGGTACTGGTATCGTTGCTGGTGGACCAGTTAGAGCTGTCGCCGAACTCGCCGGACTTAAGAACTTAGTTTCCAAAGTCTACGGTTCCCGCGCTCCAATCAATGTTGTCCGTGCCGTCAATGCCGGATTAACTTCCTTAAAGTCCTATGATGAAGTCATGGTACTTCGTGGACTAAAAAGCGAAGACGAAATAAAGGCAAAGAAGGCTAGCAAGGTTGCTTCTAAAAAAGAAGAAGCCGTGAAAGGAGATAAATAATGTCATCCCTACACACACTATCTAATGTCGAAGGAGCTAGAATCGACTCATTCCGTAAAGGAAGGGGAAGAGGCTCTGGAAATGGTAAAACTGCCGGAAAAGGCATGAAGGGACAAGGCGCCCACGCCCATACCAAGAAAAATGGCTATGAAGGTGGACAAACCCCAATTGCCAGACGTTTACCAAAATTCGGTTTCCGTAAGTCTCACAAGAATCGTCGCATCGTATTTGCTACCGTCAATTTGGAGAAATTAAATGTCTTCAATGATGGGGATGTAGTAAATGCCGCCACTTTACTTGAAAAGAATATCGTGAAAAAAGAGCTCGATGGCGTTAAAATTCTCGGCAGGGGGAAACTAACCAAGAAATTGGTAGTCGAAGCCAAGGCTTTCTCTGCTTCCGCTAAGAAGGCCATTGAGGATAACGGCGGTCAAGCCAAGGTAATTGAATAATGAAAAAGTTCGTCTCGATTTTTAAAAACAAAGAAATTGTTGGTCGTATTTTCTTCACGATCATGGTTCTATTCGTCGTCAGAATCGGGGCGGCTATTACAGTCCCGGGCGTATCGACTAGCGAAGAACTCTCAAATGCACTAAATTCAGGGAATGCCATCGCCATGATGAACATCCTTGGAGGTGGTGCATTGTCTAACTTCTCCGTTTTTGCCCTTGGTGTTTCACCTTATATCACCGCCCAGATTATCATCCAATTGTTGTCTAAAGACGTACTTCCTGCCTTGACTGAGTTATCAAAGCAAGGTCAATATGGAAGAAAGAAAATAGAAATGGCTACCCGTTACCTAACATTGTTATTAGGTGCGGTTCAAGCCTATGGCATCATCAAGACGATGCAAAACAATTCCTATATATCTTTGACTCTAGAAGACAATTTCTGGACATATGCCTATATAATAACCGTCTTGCTTGCCGGGTCCATGTTAACAATGTGGCTTGGTGACCAAATCACGGAAAAGGGGTTGGGGAACGGTATCTCCATCATAATATTTGCTGGATGCGTACGTTCATTGCCAATCCAAATCTCTACCGCTTGGACCAAATGGGTTGCCTCCAACATGGATCATGGCTCACAAGCCTTGATTACAGGAGCCTTCCAATTTGCCCTATATATCCTAGCCTTCATTCTTATTGTTGCTGGAGTTGTCTTCTTCGAGACAGCTAAACGTAAGATTCCGGTCCAACATGCCGGGAAAGGTGGACAAACAGCCTCCATGGCCCGTGCTTCCTTCCTTCCAATCAAGGTCAATAGCGCTGGTGTCATCCCTGTCATCTTCGCCTCTTCCATCATGATGGCCCCATCAGTCATTGCTTCATTCATCTCTAGCGATGCCGCCAATGCCTCCTGGCTTAAGATCTTCTCTTATTCTGAGATGTATCAAATGCCTGGAATTGATGGCTCGACTTGGGGAATGCCTTGGGGCTTATTAATCTATATTGCTCTAATCATCGCCTTTACATTCTTCTATTCGGAAATGCAAATCGATCCAGAGCAAATGGCTGATAATTTCCAGAAAAACGGTTCCTATATCCCAGGCATCCGCCCTGGAAAAGAAACCGAAAGATATGTTGGCAAGGTCTTAAATAGAGTCACTTGCATCGGCGCTTTGGCTCTAGCAGTCATATCAGCCCTCCCAATGGTCCTAGTCTTGTCTGGACTATTCGGGGATGATACTAGTCTTGCCATCGGCGGAACTAGCTTAATCATCGTAGTTGGTGTCTGTATCGAACTTAATGCCCAGATTGATGGGTTACTCGCCGGTAAGTCATTCGAAGAAGTATCAGGAGGTATGTAACTATGCTTAATATCATTCTTATGGGACCCCCAGGGGCAGGAAAAGGAACCCAAGCCAAAAAGCTTGTTGATGAATTCCACCTTCCCCATATTTCTACCGGAGACATGTTCCGTGAAGCCATTGCCAATGGGACTCCTGTTGGCTTGAAGGCTAAGGAAATCATCGCTAGGGGTGACTTAGTTCCTGACGATGTCACCTGTGCCCTTGTTAAGGAAAGGCTTTCTAGGGAAGATTGCGCTAACGGATATCTATTAGATGGATTTCCACGCAACATCCCTCAAGCCTTAGCTCTAGAAGCTCTTGGCAAGGAAATTAACAGGGAAGTAAATGTTGTTATCGATCTTTTGGTTCCTGACCAAGAGTTGATAAAAAGGATTTCGGGTCGTAAGGTCTGCAAGAATTGCGGAGCTTCCTACCACGTCGAAACCATGAAGCCTGCTATTGAAGGAATTTGCGATCGTTGCGGCCATGAATTATCTCAAAGGCCAGACGACAATGCAGAAGCCCTCGCAGTAAGGCTAGATAATTACTATAAGTCCACCCAACCCCTTGTAGACTTCTATAAGGAAAGAAATCTCTATAAAGGTTTCAATGGAGTTGGCGATTCCTCTTCATTATTTGAAAGCATCTCTTCTTTCCTGAAGGAGAAGATGTGATTATCATCAAATCCCCGCGAGAAGTGGAGTTAATGAAAGAATCCGGCCGCATTGTGGCTTTGGTTCTAGAGAAGATGAAGGACCTCATTAAGCCAGGGGTTTCCACCCAATACCTTAATGATGAAGCAGAAAAGATCATTCGTGGTGAGGGGGCCGTCCCAAGTGAACTTGGCTATTACGGCTACCCTGCCTCGATATGTGCTTCTGTTAATGAAGTTATACTCCATGGTATCCCATCTTCAAAAAAGATACTCCATGACGGCGATATAATTACTATCGACCTCTGCGCGACTAAAAATGGCTATGTCGGCGATGCCTGCAGGACCTATCCAGTAGGGATATGTTCAGAAAGGGCATTAAAGATGATAGATGTTACCAAGGAAGCATTCGAAAATGCCGTTTCCTTGGTAAAGCCTGGAATTCATCTTGGCGATGTCTGTCACCAAATAGAGCTTACAGCCCATAAACATGGTTGCTCGGTCATTAGGGATTATACCGGACACGGAATTGGAACTTCCATGCACGAAGACCCATATATCCCTTGCTATGGCAAACCTGGCAGTGGACCTATACTTCGCGAAGGAATGACAATTTGCATCGAACCAATGATTCTAGAGCATCGTAACGATGTCAGGGTCATGAAGGATGGATGGACTGTCGTCAGCAAAGACGGCGGGCTTACATCCCATTACGAAAATACCTTGGTAGTAACTTCTACCGGGTATGAGATACTTACAAAGATTTAATAGGAGGACTCAACTTGAGTAAAGAGGACTGTATAGAAGTAGAAGCTACGGTATTAGAGTGTTTACCTAATGCCAACTTCAAGGTGAAACTTGCTAACGGAGCAGTGGTCCAAGCCTGCGTTTCGGGTAAAATCCGTATGAACTACATACGCATTCTTCCCGGTGATAGAGTCACTGTCCAATTCTCACCTTACGATTTAACACGTGGGCGTATAACGTTCCGCTATAGGAACTGAATTTAGAAGGAGTTAACTATGAAAGTTAGACCGTCAGTCAAGCCTATCTGTGACAAATGCAAAGTCATTAGGCGCCATGGTAAAGTCATGGTCATTTGCTCCAACCCAAAGCATAAGCAACGCCAGGGTTGATTGTAGAAAGGAAAAATAAACAATATGGCACGTATTGTCGGGGTTGATATCCCTAATGAGAAGCGCATCGTTGTCTCCCTTACCTACATTTATGGTATTGGACCATCGACCGCCAATAAGATTTGTGAAGCCACCGGTATCTCTGTTGATATCAGAACCAAAGATTTAACCGATGACCAACTCACTGCACTTCGTAACGAAGTAGCTAAATACCACACCGAAGGTGATTTGCGTAGAGTAGTCGCCTTAAACATCAAGCGTTTAACCGAAATCGGATGCTATCGCGGTATCCGTCATAAAAGAGGTCTTCCAGTCCGTGGACAACGTACAAGGACTAATGCCCGTACTAGAAAGGGTAAGAGAAAGACCATTGCCAATAAGAAACAGGCAACTAAGTAAAGGAGGTAAATGAACAATGGCTAGCGTAAATAAAGCCTCCAAAGGCAAATCAAAAAGCACAACCGCTCGTAAAAAGAAAATCAAACGTTCATTTACGAAGGGTGTAGCTCATATCCACAGCACTTTCAATAACACCATCGTTACCATCACCGATACCCAAGGCAATGTCATTGCCTGGAGTTCTGCCGGCGCTCTTGGTTATAAAGGTGCTAAGAAAGCAACCCCATTTGCAGCTCAATTAGCTGCCCAAGCTGCCGCTAAAACCGCTTTTGACCAAGGTTTGCGTCAAGTCGATGTCGAAGTAAAAGGACCTGGTGCCGGTAGAGAATCTGCCGTCAGAGCCTTAGCTTCTGTTGGACTTCAAGTATTATCTATCGAAGATACTACCCCAATCCCACATAACGGCTGCCGCCCACCAAAGCGTCCTCGCGGTTAGTATTAAATTAATCGCTACAAGCACTAACCATAGGAGGAAACAGTAAATGGCAACTGCAAATAAACTTGATCCAAAAGTCGAAGAAATCAAGCTTCCTTCACCTTTTGAACCTGTCACCATCAATATCGAAGTAAACGATGAAAGCGAACACTATGCCAAAATCGTAGCCTCTCCGCTTGAAAGAGGGTTCGGCATTACCATTGGGAATGCTCTCCGCCGCGTATTATTAAGCGCTTTACCTGGAGCCTCTGTCGTTGCTGTTCAAATCGAAGGCGTCCGTCATGAATTTACCGCCATCCCTGGTGTTGAAGAAGACGTAACCGCCATCATTCTAAACCTCAAGGATTTAGTCCTAAAGATCGATGACAACTCTTCTGAATTGAAGCGTATCGAAGTCGATGTCAAGGGACCATGCACCTTGAAAGCTGGCGACTTAGCTGAAAACCTACCTGCCTTAGTAAGCATTGTTAATCCTGAATTGGAGATTGCCCACCTTAATGAAAAGGGCCATCTCAAGATGACTATCTTTGCCGCTAATGGACGTGGCTATGTCACTGCCGAAACAAATAAGATCGAGAGAAAAATCAATACCGTTGGCTTAATCACCACCGATTCGAATTATTCTCCAGTCGTCAAGGTAGCTTATAATGTCGAGCCAACCCGTGTCCTTCACGATTCTAAGTTCGACAAACTCACTCTTGAAGTTACAACCAATGGTTCAATCAAGCCACACGAAGCCGTCGCAATGGCTTCCCAACTCTTGATTGCCCACTTCCAACAATTTGTATCTTTGGAAGAAGATGTAAAGAAATACTCTCTTGTAAAAGAAGAGGTCAAGAGCGAAGAAAACAAATATCAAAATATGCTCATCGAAGAACTCGACTTGAGTGTAAGAAGCAACAATTGCTTGAAGAGAGCTGGCATCACAACCGTCATGGAACTCACCCAAAAGAGCGAAGACGAAATGATGAAGGTCCGCAATCTTGGCAAGAAGTCGCTAAAGGAAGTAAAAGAAAAGCTCCTCGCTATTGGGCTTCACTTCCGCGATTATGTAGGAGAATAATATGGCTGCACAAGGAAGAAAGAACGTTCACGGCAAAGCTGGTGTCCGCTTCAAGGCTGGTTATACTGCCTCGAAGAATAAATCAATGCTCCGCAATGTCGTAACTGATTTAATTCTAAATGAAGAAGTCAAGGTCACTTCTGGTGTTACTAAGGAATTAAAGTCCTTAGCCGACCATCTTGTCACTTTGGCAAAAAGAAACGACTTACATGCTAGAAGATTAGCTGCCCAAGTCGTTAGACCAACAGTTACCTCTAAAGATGGCAAGACCGCTTTAGACAAACTATTTGGCGAAATCGGCCCAAGAATGGCTTCTAGGAATGGTGGATACACCAAAGCCTACAAGCTAGGTGCTAGAAAAGGCGACTCTGCTGAAGTCACCCTAGTCCGCTGGTCTGATAAGTAATAATTCTATTTGAATTTGAAGGCATCCGTTTGGGTGCCTTTTTTAGTAGCTTCTTAATTTAGCGACGTAATGTCATATATAGATAATATCCCTAGCAAGGATTCATCTTCTTTGCCATTTTCATTTATAAATATCATTCCAAGACGTTTCTTATTCTTTATAGATGCGAATTCTTTTTCCGCGACCGAAAGAGGAGTAGACCTAGATAAGAACAAGAATCTTTTTGTATCAGCCTCAAAAGAGAAGAAACCAAGGTAATTTGATAACGGTTCCTTCTTGTTTAGATTATCGATGGAAGTTAACTTTAATAACGATCTAGAAGAAATTATGCCTAGGACTCTTCTTTTTGAATCTAATAAAGGAAGATAGGTATATCCTTTGTTGATGAAAGAAGCGATTGCAGTGGCTATAGAATCGTTTAAGGAAAGGAATTCAATATTTTTATTGCATCTAGAATAGACGTTTTCTTTCATCCTGTTGATGATGGATTCAAAGTCTAGGCATACTTTATTAGATACGGCGATTGGATAAGTGCCCTTATATTGTTCGTGTGTTAAATAATTCCTAATTTCCCTATAGGAATTAAGTTGTTCGTAATATTTATTCTTGTAAAACGAATACACGTCCCCTTTGTTTTCTCTAATTTCTTCTAATTGGCGGTAGAGATTTAGAAAGAGCAAGTTGGTTTCATCGTTATAGATATTCATAGAAAAATTATATTCTATTTCACTTAATTATGTTATTAAAATTACCGATTAAGTTAAGTTAACAAACAAAATAACTAAAAATGTTTACTATCCTTATTATATCGGTAAATTGATAGTTTAATTGAAAAAGGCAATTTGTTTTCCTACAATTACTAAGTCAACGGGCTATTTATAGCCCTTGGAGGTAAATATGCCAATAAAAAAAGAAGTTATAGAAGGGGTTAAGTCTATTTGTGATGCCCATAAAGACGAACCTTCTCCTTTAATGATGATTCTTTCGGATATCCAAAAGAAATATGGATATATCCCACTTGAAATACAGGAAGTCGTATCTTCTTGCACCGGTATCCCTGTTGCAGAGATTTATGGAGTAGTCTCTTTCTATTCTTATTTCTCCTTAAAGCCAAAGGGGAAATACGTTTTAGGCATTTGCTTAGGGACTGCTTGCTATGTAAAGAATTCCCAAGCTGTTGTCGATAAATTCTCCGCCATGCTAGGTGTTGGGCCAGGAGAAACTACAGAAGATGGCTTATTTACTATCGAAGCTGTCCGCTGTATCGGCGCTTGCGCTTTAGCCCCAGCCATGTCAATCAATGGCAAGGTCTATCCTAAAGTCACCCCTGACCAAGTAGGAAAGATTATTGAAGAATATAGAAAGCTAGACGCGGAAGGGAAATAAAGGAAATGAATAAGATTACTAGCCCTGAATGTTTGCAAAATTGCATTGATAAATATAGTGCCGAATTTGAAGCCAAGATTAAAGGCACGAATGGAAAAAGAGCCGTTGTCGTTTGTGGCGGTACTGGTTGCTTAGCCAATGCTTCTGCAGATATTATCGAAGAATTAAAACGTTTGGTAAAGGAAAAAGGATTGGAAGACAAAGTAAGTGTCAACCATGTTGGCTGCTTTGGTTTCTGCTCCCAAGGTCCTTTTGTCAAAATATTCCCAGAGGATACCCTTTACCGTGCCGTTAAGGTAAGTGATGTCAAGCAAATCGTCGAAGATGATTTAATCGGCGGAAAGATTTGCGAGAATCTTCTCTATGTCGATCCAGTCACCCACGAAAAGGTTGTTAGACAAGATGACATCAACTTCTATAAGAAGCAAGTTAGAGTTGCCTTGCATGGCTGCTCTTTGATTAATCCTGATTATCTAGAAGAGTCTTTAGGATATGATGGCTTTAAGGCTTTGAAGAAAGTCCTTACAACCATGACCCCTCAACAAGTAATCGATGAAGTACTTGCTAGTGGATTAAGAGGCAGGGGAGGAGCTGGTTTCCCTACTGGAAGAAAATGGCAATTTGCTGCTAATGTACAAGCTGATCAAAAATATATAGTCTGCAATGGTGATGAAGGCGACCCAGGTGCCTTCATGGACCGTTCAATATTAGAAGGAAATCCATTTGAAGTCATCGAAGGTATGATGATAGCTGGTTATGCTTTCGGCGCTAGCGAAGGTTATTTCTATGTCCGTGCCGAATATCCAGTCGCAGTCGAAAGACTTCAAAGAGCAATCGAAGACATGGAGAAAGTCGGACTTCTTGGGGACCATATCCTTGGAACTGACTTTAGTTTTAGGGCCCACCTTAGATTAGGTGCTGGCGCCTTTGTATGTGGTGAAGAAACTGCTTTATTAAATTCTATCGAAGGCAAAAGAGGCATGCCTCGCCCAAGACCTCCATTCCCTGCAATCAAGGGATTATGGGGCAAGCCAACTTGTGTCAATAACGTCGAAACCTTAGCCCAAATCGCCTATATCATTAGGGTTGGTGCTAGTGAATATGCCAAGATGGGTACTGAAACCTCCAAAGGTACAAAAGTATTTGCCCTTGGTGGCAAAGTAAATAATGTCGGTCTAGTCGAAGTCCCAATGGGAACTACATTAAGGACCCTTGTATTCGATATCGGAGGAGGAATTCCAAACAATAAGAAATTCAAGGCTATCCAAACTGGTGGACCTAGCGGTGGCTGCCTTACCGAAAAGGATTTAGATACCCCGATCGATTATGATTCATTAGTCGCCAAAGGCTCAATGATGGGTAGTGGCGGTGCCATTGTCATGGATGAAGATAACTGCATGGTTGACGTTGCCCATTTCTATATGGACTTCATCTGCAATGAATCTTGTGGAAAATGTTCACATTGCCGTATTGGTACAAAGCGTCTTTATGAAATGCTTACTAGCGTTACAAACGGAACTGCTACCGAGCAAACTCTAGAAGACATGAAATATCTTGCTACCGTCATTAAAAACGGTGCGCTATGTGCTTTAGGACAAACGGCCGCTAACCCAATTCTTTCAACAATGGTCAACTTCCCAGAAGAATATGAAGCCCATGTCAAGGAAAAGAAATGCCCAGCCCATGTTTGCAAGAAGCTCATGCGTTATGTCATTGATCCAAATCTATGTAAGAAATGTTCCTTGTGTGCTAGAAACTGCCCAGTATCTTGTATACATGGTGTCCCAGGCAAAGAACCATATCAAATTGATCAAAGCAAATGTATCAAGTGCGGTTCTTGTATGGCTAGCTGCCGTTTCAAGGCCATTAGCAAGGAATAAGGAGTAGAAC
>JALEUF010000195.1 GCA_022781015.1 Caryophanales bacterium | reverse complement strand
AAGATGAAGCCAAACAAGTTTCATCCTTGTTTAATGATAAATCTAGGTTCTCCCTGGAGTTTAAGAAAGTCGATGCTAAAGATATATTTCTAGATGCCTTAAAAGGGATAAGCGAGCCGGAAGCAAAGCGAAAGATAATCGGGAAGACTTTTATCGATGTATTCGAAAAAGAAGAAAAACAAATCACTAGGCCTTGCTTTTTGGCCCAGGGCACGATTTATCCTGACCGCATCGAGTCTGGACTTGGCATATCTAGCAAGATTAAGTCACATCATAATGTCGGTGGACTTCCTAAGAATATTGATTTCCTAGGTTTAATCGAACCTTTAGGATTATTATTTAAAGATGAAGTTAGAAGATTGGGCCTAGCATTAGGCCTACCTAGAAACCTAGTATATAGGCAGCCATTCCCTGGCCCTGGATTAGGAATCAGGATAATCGGGGAAATAGATAAAGATAAGATTAGGATTGTCCAGCAAGCCGATGCCATATTTAGGGAAGAGATGGAAAAAGAAGGATATTCTAAAGAAGTATCGCAATATTTCGCCGCCCTTTCCAATATGAAAAGTGTCGGGGTCAAAGGCGATTATAGGACTTATGAATATGCAGTTATATTAAGAGCAGTGAAAACTGATGATTTCATGACTGCATCTAGTTTTGATTTGCCTTATTCTTTCCTATCTAGAGTTAGCGACCGTATCGTTAATGAAGTTAGCGGGGTCAATAGAGTCCTATATGACTATACAAGCAAACCACCTGCAACTATTGAATTAGAATAGTTTGTTAATTTATACAAAGCTAGTAAAAAGTTACACATATTTTCATATACAAAAATTAGCATTGGCAAATTGGCTAAGAAACATTTACTTTAGCAAATTGCAACCCCCATCATAAACTTGTGTTCATACTAGAAAACCACCCAAAAATACTAGAACTCTCAACCGTTACAACTTCAAGGTAGGCACAAAGCCAATAAGAGGGAGGGAATATATTGAAGACGAATTAATCGAGTTATAGAACTAAAACGCTAGTGCGAGTTTCTGGTTTACACAGAATTCCGTATTCTCTCAAAGTTGTTTTGAAATAACATAACCTGAACCTAATTTTATAATCTTTTGAAGAATTTCTTTAATATTATCCATTTTTCCTAATATTCTAAGTTACATTCTAAAAGTGAAAACTAGAATGGCTTCCTTTCTAAAGAATGATTTTAATTGTGTTACACGATTTCGCCAATTTGAAAGTTCTTAAAAACTTTGTGATTTTATTTCAGAACAGCTTTAGTTGCTCAACTTTTTTTACTTCTACCCCCTTCAAGGATTGGTAGTCTGAACATAGGGTCTCCCAATACTATTAGGGTTACATAAGCCATGTACAAGTTTATGCCCTGTGCCACCCACAAAACTATGAACCTCTCAAAACCATGGTTGGTTATTTAAAGTTTAGTTTTACCATATAGAAGCATAGCCTAAAACTTAAGTTAAATAGAATAAGGACGTGTTATATGAAAGCTCAGGCAAGTTGAAACACCATTATGATGGAGCCGAATAGCGATGAGATTAATACAACAACAAAAATAAAGCTAAAGAATATATAAACAAATTTCAAATGAAACAATGAAAAAACGCGTAGGTTATACAAAACACACTCTCAAATCCATAAAAAATAAATCACCAGCGAGACGGATGATCTAAAAGAATAGTTTTACTATGGATTGCGCCATCAACAAGTTTTTTCAATCCATATGTGCAACAATTTAAGATAATATCTGGATTATACGTGCACAGTCTTGCCTGAAAATCTAGTTGTATATCAGTTGGATGTTTAGCGCTCCCAAACAAGCATCTAAAAACCTTATTCGTTAGCTTTCTGCAATGCGTTGTTGCACCATAAATGTGAGCACCAAAATCCTTTATTTCTAATTCGTGATACAAAGAGCATTGATACTGAACGGGATTTATAATGTAAATTTCGTAAACAAATGACCTATTGAGTAAAGCCTTATTATTCATCTTTGACCCTAGTTTTTCGTAAATCTTTTTCCCAGTCAAACCATTGGCAGGAAGCAACGGCCGATAGTAAATATCGAACTCATCTTTATGCGGAGATTCCAATATTAAAGCGACTTTTTTCAATTTTGTATTTTGGCTTAAA
>JALEUF010000161.1 GCA_022781015.1 Caryophanales bacterium | reverse complement strand
GTAGTTGGCATTGTAGGAAAATCCAAAAGTTTAGATTTTCCCACAATGCTTATCTTTTGGTCTTTGGTTCGGAATAGTGTAGTGCTGGCGGTCTATCTCTTGTTTTCGGTTGCTTGCTTCCTTACCGTACATGAGCATTTTGGGCAGGGTGCTTACTCGATTTTGGCGGAGAAGCGGGGATTTGAACCCCGGCTGGAGCAAGGCCCCACTATTAGTTTTCGAAACTAACCCCTTCAACCGCTTGGGTACTTCTCCGCGGCAAGGAGTATATTATCACTACTTAAAAACTCTAACAATTGTTAAAAAATCTAAAATTAACGAAAAATGAAGAATATTGATACACGGGTCGCTTATTTTTCTATTTTTAGCCAAAAATAAGAATAATATGCCTCATCCTCAAAAGAGGATGTTTATTATTTTGCCTGATTTTGTGGTAAACTTCCATTTGCTATGATTGAAAAGATGTTAGCGTTTATAAAAAATAACTGGGAACTAGTCTTATGTGTTGGATTGGTTACCATTACCATCATCGCTGTCTGCGCATCTTTTTTCATAAGTGAAAAGAAGAACGAAAAATATAAGAAATTGCTTGCTGAGCAATCTAATTCCGTCAGAATTTTTATAATTGATGTCGCTAATAATTCCGTCCGTTTCTTTAACTCGTCTAGTTTAAGCAATGTTAGAAATTGGTCTCTAGGTGAATTCTATTCTCAATTCCCTAGTAATGAGCAAAGGCGTGTAATCGATTGGGTTAATGCCCTTGTTGATTCTTCAACTGAGGCTCCAGATTATTTGGAGACTGATGTTCAGATTAGTGGTTCAAAGAAACAATATTTCTCATTGCTACAAGTTGAAAGCGTTGACCAAAAGAAGCAAGTAATCCATATGCAGTCATATTTGCTTAAATATATGCATACTTCTAAAAATTCTGCTTATAACGTTTCTAAATACGGGCTTTCAACTATTAAGGATTTATCAACTGCTTTTCCTGCGAATAAACGTAGGGGATTCACTGCCTGCTTTAGATTTCAATACAAGAAGATTCTTGATAAAGACAAGCCAATCGAACCCTTGATATTCTCTCAATTAAAGAATGCTATGTTTCCATATGTAAACGCGAAAAGCTTCTTGCTTCAATGCTCTGAGAACGAACTTGTAGTATCTGATATAAAAAATAGCGAAAGGGTCAAAATGCTTTATCTAATCAACACCCTTATTAACGCGATTAATAGATATCTATCGATTAACGGCTTGCTTTCTAGTGTTGAGCTTAGGGTAGGGGCTATTGAACATAGGCGTTTTGTTGGAACGGCTGAAGATGTAGTTGACCAGGCTAGAAGGACTGCCCAGATTGCCTATGATGATTTACCAATCTTGCTTTGGTATGAGAAGGGAAGAGAATCACTTAATCCACTTAATGATGCTTCTTATAGAACTGAAGTCGAACGTATCATTAATGAAAAGAAATTGTCTTATTTCTTTAGGCCTATATATTCGGTGCAAGAGTCTAAAGTGATTGGCTATTTCTCAAAAGCCACTCCAAAAGATACTTATTTTGGCTCATTAGATGAATTGAAAGATTATGCTTCTAGGACAGATGATTCTTCTGCATTATTCTCAACTTTGGCCAAAAACATCCTTCCAATCTTTGTTAGCGAAAGAAAAGATGAGACAGAAGCCTTATTCTATCCAGTACGTACGGAAGAAAGAGGATATATGCTCACTACATTTGCTAGGTTATCAAAAGCCAAGCAATCCCACATTGTATTTATCTTTGAAGAAGGGGATATCAAATCACATTTTTATCCAACTAATCCTGATGCCGTCATTGATGATATGAGGGCAATCAAGGCCAAAGGATATGAAGTTGCATTATTCCTTAACGAATGTGAACTTGAGCTTCCTCCCCAAGTCTATACGGCATTTGATTATTTCGTATGTGGGTTTGCTTTTGCAGGAAGCGCCTCGGAAATGGATACGCAAATTAGATCTCAATTGCACGCTTTAGTCGAAAAACTATTAAAATATGGGAAGCCCATCATTGCAACAGATATTGAGGGATGGGCCTCTATCGAATTACTTGTAAGGTCTGGCTTAAAATATATATCTAGCGAATCATTCGCCCCGTTTGATCAGATGATATTGCCAGTACCCCAAAAATCAATCAAAAGAGTTAAGGACATGACAAAATAAGGAGAATTTATGTCAAACCAAATGAATAAGAACAATGCGATTACACCTAGGGATGTTGATTTCGCCCAGTGGTATACCGACGTCTGCAAAAAGGCAGAATTAATGGATTATAGCTCAGTTAAGGGCTTTATTTCCTACCTTCCATATTCATATGCCATATGGGAAGAAATCCAAAACTATTTGAATAAGAAATTCAAGGAAAATGGGTCTAGCAATGTCTATCTCCCGATGGTTATTCCTACTTCCTTGTTCAACAAAGAAAAAGAACATATCGAAGGGTTTGCTCCTGAAACCTTAGTTGCTACTATAGGGGGAGGAGAAAAACTAGCAGATCCATTGATAATCCGCCCAACTTCAGAAGTTTTATTCTCTGATTTATATAAAAGACTA
>JALEUF010000069.1 GCA_022781015.1 Caryophanales bacterium | reverse complement strand
TCTCGGAAAGAGGATCAAGCATCGTAAGAGAGCTTGTAGGTGGCCTCATCATTTTCTTGGCAATGTTTTACATCTTGCCACTTAATTCCAACATGCTTGCAGGAGACTGGGCTAACATTATTGGAGTAACCACCAGTAATGTTCGCGTCACCTTGGATGCTGCTGGAAATGTCATATTAAGAGAAATCTTAATCTATGGGGATACTTGGGCAACTGTTGACCAAGTAAGGGCTGCAATATTTGCTGCTACAGCAATTAGTGCTGCCGCCACAACCATCTTAATGGGACTTTATGGTAAGCTTCCTGTTGGATTAGCTAGCGGTCTTGGCATCAATTCCCTTGTTGCCTTCACTGTCATGCTTGGAATGGGATTCAACCTTGCCCAAGCCATGTGCATCGTCTTTGTCGATGGTATCTTATTCTTAATCATCAGCCTTACTCCATTACGTGCTTGGATTGTACGTAATATCCCTAAGTCTTTAAAATTTGCAATTTCTGCTGGTATTGGCTTCTTCATTGCCTTTATCGGTTTCCAAAATATTGGAATCATCGTTCCAAATAGCGCTACTAGCGTTGGCTTTGGCGATTTCACTAGCCCAGCTGTCATCACTGGTATTGTCGGAATTATCATTGTTTTAGTACTTTCTTCATTCCCACAAAACAAGAAATGGAGCTTCTGGATTTCTAAATTTGCTGTCATCATCGCTATTGTCATCATGGGCATTGTCTGCGGTTCTTTAGGACAAGCAGGCGTAGCTGGTATGCCAACTTTCTATAATCCTAGCTACCATATTTCTGAAATCGGAAATATCGGCAAGATCTTTGGTTGCTGCTTCTTTGGGTTTGATGCTTTCTTAAACCCAATGGCAATTGCCTTTACATTTGCCTTATTGTTCGTTGACTTCTTCGATACCACTGGAACCTTAGTTGGTGTTGAAGCCGGAGCTGGGATGGTTGATGAAAATGGAAATATCACCGTCAATGACCGTCCAGCCATGGTAACTGATGCTATCGGGACTTGCTTTGGTGCAGTTTGCGGTACTACTACTGTTACTTCTTTCGTTGAATCTACTACTGGTGTTGCTGCTGGAGCTAGAACTGGATTAGCTGCTGTCACCACTGGTTTATTATTCGCCTTAAGCTTAGCTATCTATCCAGCCTTATCAATGTTCTCTTCTTCTTCAGTCACCGGTCTAGCCCTAGTCTATGTCGGTGTCTGCATGTTTAAGAACCTTGAGAAACTTGATTGGCATGACTGGGTTGCTGTTGGTAGTGGCTTCTTTACTGTCTTAATCATGACAATCTCTTATAGCATCAGTGATGGAATTGCCTGGGGATTCATCTCCTATACCATCATGACATTAGCCTCTAACAAATTCAAAAAGAGCGATATCACTGTTGCTTGCTGTTCACTTGCCTTCTTAGCAATCTACATAATGAAGGCTTGTCTAAAGATCTAAATCAAATAAAATTTATGGCAGGTAGGAATTTTCTTACCTGCCTTTTTCTTAGCTAAAGGAGTTTCTAAATGGAAAAAGAAATGATTGCCGTACTTGATTTTGGTGGACAATATAATGAACTTATCGCTAGACGCATAAGGGATTTAAGTGTCTATAGCGAACTTCTTCCTTTTTCTACTCCTATAGAAAAACTAAAAGACAAGAACATAAAGGGCATTATATTTACCGGTGGGCCAAGAAGCGTCTATGAAAGCGATGCCCCTACTATTGATAAAGAAATATTTAATCTAGGGAAACCTATATTAGGTATTTGTTATGGAGCCCAAGAGATTGCATATTCGCTTGGAGGAAGTGTCAGCCAAACTAGTAAAAAAGAATTTGGCTTAACTAAAATAACAAATATAAAGAATAGCCCCTTATTTAAAGATATCCCCTCTAATCATGATGTATTTATGTCCCATGGGGATTCAATTACAAAATTGCCTAATGGATTTGAAATCATCGCTAGTAGCGAGAATACCCCTATTTCCGCTTTTGCTAACGAGACTCTAAAACTATATGGACTCCAATTCCATCCAGAAGTAAACCATTCAGTATATGGGAATAAGATATTAGAGAATTTTGTATTTGAAATTGCTAAATGCAAGCCTACCTGGAAAATGGAAGATTTTATCAACGAAAGCATCACTTCTATTAGGAACCAAGTTGGTGATAATGCTGTTTTATGTGCCCTTTCTGGAGGGGTTGATTCTTTAGTAACCGCGACTTTATTAGATAAGGCAATCGGAAAGAACCTTATATGTGTATTTGTAGATCATGGTCTATTAAGGAAAGACGAAGCCAAACAAGTTTCATCCTTGTTTAATGATAAATCTAGGTTCTCCCTGGAGTTTAAGAAAGTCGATGCAAAAGATATATTTCTAAATGCCTTAAAAGGGATAAGTGAACCTGAAGAAAAACGAAAGATAATCGGAAAGACTTTTATCGATATATTCGAAAAAGAAGAAAAACAAATCACTAGGCCATGTTTTTTAGCCCAGGGCACGATTTATCCTGACCGTATCGAGTCTGGTTTAGGTATATCTAGCAAGATTAAGTCACATCATAATGTCGGTGGACTTCCTAAAAATATTGATTTCCTAGGTTTAATCGAACCTTTAGGATTATTATTTAAAGATGAAGTTAGAAGATTAGGTTTAGCATTAGGATTACCTAGAAACCTAGTATATAGGCAGCCATTCCCTGGTCCAGGATTAGGAATCAGGATAATTGGAGAAATAGATAAAGATAAGATTAGGATTGTCCAGCAAGCCGATGCCATATTTAGGGAAGAGATGGAAAAAGAAGGATATTCTAAAGAAGTATCGCAATATTT
>JALEUF010000051.1 GCA_022781015.1 Caryophanales bacterium | reverse complement strand
GTTTAACGATGAAAGCCTTATAAGAGCTCTCTATAAGTGTGAAATCCCTATTATTTCGGCTGTAGGGCATGAAATAGACACAACTCTTACTGATTTAGTTGCAGATAAAAGAGTTTCTACCCCAACAGGAGCCGCGGTTGCATCTACCCCAAATAAAGATGATTTGTTTATTAGGTTAGACCAATACCTAGAATCTATAACCAAAATAGTCTCTAATAAGATTGATTTGTATTCATCTAAACTTGCTGGGTTGTCATCTAGACCATATTTCAAGGATCCTTCTGCTTTATATTCGCAGAAACTAGATTCCCTTTCTAAATTAGGACATAGACTTGATTTAGCCTATAAAAATAAGGTAGAAAAGGCGATTTCTAGATTAAGCGAACTTCAAAATAGACTTAATTCACTTAACCCGGAAAACGTGATAAATAGGGGATATTCGTTAACTTTAAATAAAAATAATAAACCTATCCAGTCGATTGAAGATGTAGAGATAGGGGAAGAATTAATAACTAAGGTAAAAGGTGGTATAATAATCAATACAGTTAAAGATAAAAAGAAGGAGCAACAGTAATGGAAAAGTTTGAAACTAGACTAGCTAAACTAGAAGAAATCGTTAATAAACTTGAGACAACTACCTTGCCTCTAGATGAGACTTTATCTCTTTTCAAGCAAGGAAAAGAATTGATAAAGACCTTGGAAAATGATTTGCAAAAAGCAAAGAATGAAATCGTAACTGTTACAGAATAAAGTAAATAACCGATAGATAATTAGTAGTTTTCTAGTATATGAAAAAGTCTGATAAAAACGACATAATTAGCATAAAAACGTTAAAAGGTGAAGAAGAACTAAAATCATTGAATTATAAGCAAGTTGATTCGCTTTGTTCTTCTATTAGAGACGAAATAATAGATGCTTGTTCAAAATATGGGGGCCATCTCTCTAGCAATCTTGGGATTGTCGAGACTACAGTTGCCTTGCATAGGGTTTTTTCATTCCCAAAAGATAAATTGATATTCGATGTCGGCCACCAATGCTATACGCACAAGCTTTTATCTGGTAGAAGTCTAGAAAACCTAAATATGCCTGGCTTTTCTAGCGGTTTCCAAAAGATTAATGAATCAGTGTTTGATCCATATGAAGCAGGCCATTCATCTACTTCGATATCTGCTGCTGAAGGCTTTGCAATTGCTAGGGATTATAAAAAAGAAAAGTATGAGATTGTCGCATTAATTGGCGATGGTTCTATTGTTAATGGTCTTTCTTTTGAAGGATTAAACGACTTAACCGCGAGAGGGCATAAAGTAATAATCATATTAAATGATAATGATATGGCCATTTCTCAGCCTACCGGATCGGTTTCTAAACTATTTAGGAGAGTTTCTTCTGGCAAAACCTATAATTCGCTTAAGGCTAAATATCGTAGATTCCTTTGTTCAACTAGGACCGGTCAAAGGCTATATAATTTATCTACATCTATAAAAAACTCGATAAAAAGGGCGCTTGTTCCTATTACTTTGTTCGATAATCTTGGCTATACATATATTGGACCAATAAACGGACATGATGTTAAAGCAATCGAAAAAGGATTAAAAAGAGCGTTAGTATGCACTAAATCAGTTATAGTCCACGTTCGTACAATCAAAGGCAAAGGTTATAAATTTGCCGAAAATGATAAGAGCGGGTATTGGCACGGGGTTACTCCTTTTGATATTGAGACTGGAAGGCCAAAAAATACTCATCCTGACCTTATTTCTTTCTCTCATTACTTTGCCGATTTGACTGATGAAATAATGAATGAAGATGAAAATACTTTCCTTATAGTTCCCGCAACTTTAAAAGGATCGGGACTAGAAAAGCCATTCGCCCATTATAAGGATAGATGTCTAGATGTAGGCATTGCTGAAGAACATGCCTTAACTTTGGCAGGAAGTCTTTCCTTAAATGGATTCCATCCAATAATAACGATATATTCGACATTTTTACAAAGAGCATACGATGAACTTAGTCATGACTGCGCTAGGATGAATCTAGATATGACTATACTAATTGACCGTGCTGGATTAGTTGGCAAAAACGGGGATACCCATCAAGGTTTATATGATGAATCCTACCTTTCTTCGATTCCAAATGTAATTTTGAGTCAGCCTTCAACAAAACAAATTGCTAAAGCCTTATATAAGACTTCGTTAGAAAAACACGGGGTATTTTGCATTAGATATCCTCGTGAATTCGTATCTATTAATGAAGAAAGCGACATAGAGTTGCCTTTATTTGGCTACCAAATATTAAAAAAATCAAAATCAAAGAATATGGTAATTGGAGTTGGCGGAAAAGGAAGGGAATTACTTTCCTTAATCGAAAAAGATAAGATAGATACGAACTTTATTGACCCAATATACCTAAATCCTATATCCCCTGAATTAATAAAAGAGCTTCTAAAACAAGAAAAAATATTGGTTTATGATCCTTATGGAACTGATAATGGTTTTGCCGCTAATCTAGCTTTAGCCTTATTGAAAGAAAACTATAAGGGACAATTCAAGGTAAAATCCGTTCCTAACCAATTCGTTAATTCAGATTCTTACG
This sequence comes from Caryophanales bacterium, assembly GCA_022781015.1. GTDB lineage: Bacteria > Bacillota_I > Bacilli_A > RFN20 > CAG-826 > Alloenteromonas. Next base: position 680 of record JALEUF010000051.1, on the reverse strand, counting down.
AGAACCAATTGTCTAGGTTCTCCCTTTTGCCAAGGCAAGTCGAAGAATATTTGTTAAAGGAATTTAAATAGTCTACTTAACATAATCTATATTAATCCTTAAAATATAGATATGGCTAGCAAGATTATCATGCATATCGATCTCAACGCTTTCTTTGTTAGCTGCGAGATAATAAAGAATCCGTCTTTGGCAGGAAAGCCTGTTTTAATCGGGCATTCTGGTAGATCTGGCATTGTTTCGACTGCATCTTATGAGGCTAGAAAGAAAGGATGCCATTCAGGACAGCCGATGTTCATGGCAAAAGAAATTTGTCCTGAAGCTATCGTAGTTCCTTCTGATTATAGATTTTATGAGGTAATGTCTACTTCCTTCTTTTCCTTTTTGAAGCAATATTGCAAAAAGATAGAAATAGCCTCGATAGATGAAGCATATTGCGATATGAGCGAAGCTTTATCTAAAGTTAAAGATCCTATTTCCTATTTAAAAGAAATGCAGCTTGAATTAAAAAAGGAGACTGGACTAGGCTGCTCGATTGGAATTGCCCCAACTAAATGGCTAGCCAAGATGGCTTCTGATTTAAAAAAGCCAATGGGACTTACTTTAATTAGAAGAAAAGACATTAAGGATATAATATATCCTCTTCCAATCGAATCTTTTTGGGGGATTGGCAAGAAAAGTGT
>JALEUF010000027.1 GCA_022781015.1 Caryophanales bacterium | reverse complement strand
AGGCCTTATTTTCCCAAACGGTTGGATCAGCATAAGTATCACGAGGATCTAATATTGCTGGATCAACTCCTGGAAGGGCGGTTGGTACTTCAAAATCAAAATAAGGAATCTTCTTGGTTGGGGCAGTTAAGATAGCTCCAGAAAGGATGGCATCGATAATTCCACGGGTATCCTTGATGGAAATACGCTTACCAGTTCCATTCCAACCAGTATTGACTAAGTAGGCTTTAGCACCACTCATCTTCATCTTCTTGACTAATTCTTGGGCATACTTAGTCGGATGCAATTCAAGGAAGGCTTGTCCAAAGCAAGCAGAGAAGGTTGGGGTTGGCTCGGTGATTCCTCTTTCAGTACCTGCTAACTTGGCAGTGAAACCAGAGAGGAAATAATATTGGGTTTGTTCAGGGGTAAGGATAGAAACTGGAGGCAATACACCAAAAGCGTCAGCAGAAAGGAATATTACATTCTTGGCAGCCGGGCCATGGGAGATTGGCTTAACGATGTTCTTGATGTGATAGATTGGATAAGAAACACGGGTATTTTCAGTGACACTCTTATCGGCAAAATCAATCTTTCCGTTTTCATCAAGTGTAACGTTTTCTAATAAGGCATCTCTAGTGATGGCATTATAGATATCTGGTTCACTTTCTTTATCAAGATTAATGACTTTGGCATAGCAGCCACCTTCGAAATTGAAGACGCCATTATCATCCCATCCGTGTTCATCATCACCAATTAATAGACGCTTTGGATCGGTGGAAAGGGTGGTTTTACCAGTTCCGGAAAGTCCAAAGAATATAGCGGTATTCTCTCCATTCTTATCGGTATTTGCGGAGCAATGCATTGAAGCAATACCCTTTAATGGGAGGTAGTAGTTCATCATGGAGAACATACCTTTCTTCATTTCTCCACCATACCAAGTATTCAATATGACTTGTTCACGGCTAGTGATATTAAAGGCAACACAGGTATCGGAACGTAGTCCAAGTTCTTCATAATTGCTGACTTTGGCTTTAGAAGCATTATAGACAACAAAGTCTGGCTTGAAGTTCTTTAATTCTTCCTCAGTTGGACGGATGAACATGTTGCGGATAAAGTGAGCTTGCCAGGCAACTTCTACAATGAAGCGGACTGCCATACGGGTATCTTTATTAGCACCGCAGAATGCATCGACGACAAATAAACGCTTGTTGGATAATTCTTTGATAGCAAGTTCTTTGACAGCCTTCCAAGTTTCTTCGCTCATTGGATGGTTATCATTTGGATATTCTTTGGAATTCCACCATACGGTGTCCTTGGAATTATCATCGACGACTATATATTTGTCCTTTGGGGAACGTCCGGTGAAAACACCAGTCATAACGTTAACGGCACCTAGTTCGCTAACTTGACCCTTTTCATAACCGGTAAGAGTTGGCTTTGTTTCTTCTTCGAAAAGGAATTCGTAAGATGGATTGTGGATAATCTCACTGGCTCCTTTAATGCCATAAGTTTCTAAATCAAGGTTTTTCATGGTTTTTTCTTGTTAAACAAGTCCTTTCTTTTGATTTATATTGCCCTAGCAAGGTTAGTGACTACATTAGCCTCACCAGAAGTAACCGTAATTAATTTTCCTTCCTCATCCTTGCCAAGCAAGGCACCCGTGGAGTTAATTCCAAGACAATGAAGGAATTTATTCTCGCCATAATAATTCAAATGGATATCCTTATCCTTTAAATAATCATGGGCAGCAATAATCTTGCTAAATGAATATGGGTTTTTTTCTTCGCTTTCTAATAATTTATCAAGATTAGACAAAAATGAGAACAATATTGCTTTCTTATCAAATTCTTTCTTGGTTTCTAGATAAATCGAAGTGGCATTTAATCCTTCTTCAAAAGATGAATTATTTAGATTTAATCCAATCCCGACAACTATGCATTCTAGAGAAGAAGAAGATATACCTTCAGCTAATATCCCACATACTTTCTTATCGTTTATATAGATATCATTAGGCCATTTTATTAATGGTGATAATCCTAAATCCAATAAGGTTAATTCCATCGCTGCTCCAGAAAGCAAGGAGATAGAATCTAGTAATGAGGAATATTTTTTTCCTTTTAGCAAGAATGAGAATAGAAGAGATTTCCCATCATCAATCCAATGGCGTCCTAGACGTCCCCTGCCACTAGTCTGGGTGATAGAAGTAACAACGCTACCATCATCAAGAGAAGCGTAATTATTCTTGATGTAGGTAGAAGTTGAATCTAGCGACTTGAATTCGATGACGGTGTGCTTCATTTTCTTATCCTAAAAGCATTATCAATAGACCAGCAGCAACTGCAGATCCGATAACACCAGCAACATTTGGTCCCATGGCGTGCATTAATAAGAAGTTGGAAGGATCTTCCCTAACACCTTCTTTTTGGACAACACGGGCTGCCATTGGGACAGCAGATACACCAGCAGCACCAATCATTGGATTGATCTTGCCTTTTGTTATCCAGCACATCAATTTACCAATTAATACACCACCAGCTGTAGCCAATATAAAGGCACAAATTCCAAGGGCGAATATCAATAAGGTCTTTGGATTTAAGAATGTAGCAGCATTTGCAGTCGCGCCGACGCTTAATCCAAGAAGGATAGTAACTATATATAAAAGAGCATTTGAAGCATTTTCGACTAGCTTTGGAACAACTCCACTTTCTTTAATTAAGTTGCCAAACATCAAGCAACCAATAAGTGGGGCACAGCTAGGAACAATCAAGGTAACTAGAATAGTAACGATGATTGGGAACAATATCTTCTTTGTCTTCGATACAGGTTTTGGCATTTCCATATGGATTTGTCTTTCCTTTTTAGTAGTCAATAGACGTATTACAGGAGGCTGGATAAATGGAACTAAGGCCATATATGAATATGCAGCAATTGCAATAGAAGATAGTAATTCAGGCGATAAACGCTTTGTAGTTAAGATGGCTGTAGGTCCATCGGCACCACCGATAATACCAATCGAGCCACATTGGGCTGGGGTAAATCCACATGCATATCCAAGAAGGAATGTAGCAAATATACCAATCTGGGCAGCAGCACCTAGAATCATGGTCTTTGGATTAGAAATAAGAGGTCCGAAGTCAGTTGTAGCACCAATCCCTAGGAATATTAAACATGGATATATTTCATATTTAATGCCTAGGTAAAGAGTACCTAATAGACCTTCATAACCTTCAATAGGTCGTATGGTTTCCCCATTTGGATAGATTAAACCAAGCAAACCCTTGTAATGTTCTACCGTTTCTTCTCCATAAATTGGATCCATAACTCCGGATAGAGGCAAGTTAGCTAGAAGCATACCTACACCCATAGGAATCAATAAATAAGGTTCAGCCTTGCGAAATATGGCAAGGTAAAGGAGCAATACGGCGATTAGAATCATGATTAGATTTTTCCAACCACCATCAACAAAGAATTGAGCGACACCGGTCGAATCCCAGAATCCTTTGAAGAACCCTCCTAAATCGTTATAAGTAGAAAGCAACATAAATTAACCCAATACTATTAATGCATCGTTAGCATTGACGGATTGTCCTTTGCTAACACGGATTTCTTTTACAACTCCATCTTTAGGAGCCTTAATTTCGTTTTCAAGTTTCATGGCTTCTAGGATTACAAGGTTGTCACCGGATTTAACGCTATCTCCAACTTTGACTTTTATTTCTAATATGGTCCCTTGCATTGGGGAATTAACAGGTGTTCCTTCTCCAACTGGGGTAGCTGCTTTAGGAGCTTCACTAGCTTTTGGGGCAGCTGGAGCTGCAGCTACTGGGGCTTTTGCCTTTTCGATTTTCATAGGTTCAGTCTCGCTGATACCTAGGATTTTTACTTCATATGTCTTTCCATTGACTTTGACTTTGTAGATTCTCATTTTTTCTTCTCCTGATCAATGCATTTGCAACTAATGACTTTAAAGTCTTCTTTGTTTTCTTTTCTAAAATCGATAGACGCTACTAAAATTGCAGCCATCATATCGTCATCAACCTCTGTGCCATCTTCCATGGTTACGATTTCTTTAACGTCGAGAGCACGGATATGATTTATACCCGTTAAAACCAAGGTAATGACTACTAAAACAACAAAAACAACCAATATGCAAAGGAGACAAAGCAAAGCTGCGTCTCCAAAGTTCTCTATTGCCCATAAAGGTTGTTTAGTTGGTGTTTCAGCCGAACTTCCGGTGGAAGAAAAGGCCAAAGCAATCAAATTAATTAAATTCATAACTTAATCGAAAATTCCTCCGCTTCTAATCCGTATTTACGTTTTAGGAAGGAGATTGCGACTTGATCAAACAAGGCGATAGACAAGACATCTTCGTCGGTTTTGGCAATCTTCTTGTATTGTTTCTTTAGCTTTTCGAATTCAGGTTCAAGTTTATCAGCTGGACGATAGGTAATGACTTCATCATCTCCGATAATCTTCTTCTTGACCTCTTCATTTACTGGGGCTGGTGCTTTTCCATAAAGACCATGTAGGTAATCCTTAATTTCTTTTGGAACCATCTTGTAACGTTCGCCAGTAATGACATTCATTACAGCTTGAGTACCAACCATTTGTGATAACGGGGTAACTAGAGGTGGGTAGCCTAAATCTTTCCTGACATTAGGAACTTCCTTCAAGACTTGGTCATATTTATCCATGGCACCTTGTTTTTCAAGTTGGTTCATCAAATTTGAAAGCATTCCGCCAGGGACTTGGTATTTAAGAATACTCGGGTTGCAGCAAAGTGCTTTTGGCTTAAGTATTCCATTCTTTAAATATTTATCTCTAATTGGAGAAAGAATTGCAGCAGCTTCATCAAGCTTTTCTTGGTCTAGTTCAGGATCATACTTAGTACCCTTTAAGACATAATTGAAAGCTTCGGTGCAAGGTTGGGAGGTTCCTCCTGAAAGAGGAGATAAAGCTGTATCGATAATATCAACACCTGCCTCTATTGCTCTTCTATAGGTCAATTGGCAAACCCCGCCAGTGCAGTGGCTATGGAGTTCGATAGGAAGATTGGTATCTTTCTTTAATTGCTTAATCAATGTGTAAGCATCTTCTGGTAAAAGAACACCAGCCATATCCTTAATGCAAAGGCTATCAGCACCCATCTTTTCGACTTCTTTTGCAAGCTCGACATAATAAGAAACTGTATGTACTGGGCTTGTTGTATAAGATAAGGCGATTTGGCAATGCCCATTATATTTCTTGCAGGCATCAACTGCTGATTTTAGGTTCCTTACATCGTTTAAGGCATCGAATACACGGATAATGTCTATTCCATTTTCGAGCGACTTTTGCACGAATTTTTCAACAACATCATCGGCATAATGGTGATAGCCTAAAATGTTTTGGCCTCTAAATAGCATCTGAAGCTTGGTATTTGGACATGCTTTCCTTATTGCCCTTAATCTTTCCCAAGGATCTTCATCCAAGAAACGTAAGCAGGCATCAAAGGTAGCTCCGCCCCATACTTCTAGAGCATAGTAACCAGCCTTATCAAGAAGCGGCGCAACAGAAAGAATCTCCTCGGTCGTAAGTCTAGTCGCGAGAAGTGATTGAGAGCCGTCTCTAAGTGCTGTATCGACGATTTTTACACCCATATTTTCTCTCCTTTTATAAGTTGATAAAAATTTTTTCAAAATCAGCAACATTGTACTACATTTTTCAGGTAAAAAACTACCGATTATAGAAATAATCGATTTACCGATAAATTAATAAACATGGGGAAAGAAATTGTCTATTTCAAGAGGCCAAATATAGATATAAGCCTAGTTATTCTTTGCTAAAGGTGACAAACGGATACCTATTAAACAAGCGACAGCAATCTTGAATGTATCACCAGGTAAGAAAGGAACAACGCATACTAGTAAAGCTTTGTAGATATCATATTTAAGATATAATACAAACCATAACGTTCCAAAGGCATATAAAACAATAGTTCCAATTATCATGGCAATTGGATAAAGCCATTTCTTATTTGGGAATTTAGATATTAATAAAGAAATTAGGAATACACATGGGATATAGCCAAATAAATATCCGCCAGTCGGGCCAAACAAGACTTGTATACCGCCTTGGAATTTAGAGAATACGGGAAGCCCTGCCATTCCTAATAACAAATACAAAACAACCGGAAGAACGGCAATTTTATAATCAAAAGTAGCCCCGATTATATAGATAACTAAGGTTGCCAAGGTAATAGAAACGGGATCTAAAGGTATTGATAAAGGCGATAAAACGCACATAAGCGCGGTAAATACACCTACTAGGCAAATACTTTTGACTATAGGGTTACGCAATACTTCTTTTTTGCTTTTTTTGGTTTCGTTTTCCATAACGGTAGATAGATTAGAATAAAGAAAAAGCAAATTCAAATAATTTAACATAAGGGGAATTTATTCTTATTTTCTCTTTTTGCAATCTAAATAGACCCTGTATCTAACCAAGTACAAAACTAGCAATTTAGTCATCCTAATTTGCTGTTACAATAGAATATATAAATAGAGGCAATCAAAATGTATCAAATCAAATGTCCTAAATGCGGAGAAGTGTTCACTCCCGAAAAGAAAGAACTAGATTCCATCCTAAGCCAAATTAGAAATGAAGACTTTGAAAAACAAGTAGAAGCAAGAACCCAAGAAATAAGGAAAAACATCGAGAACGAGGCTTCGTTAAAAGAAAAGATTTCCGCTACTCAACATGAAGCAATCATCAAAGACATGCAGGCAAAAATTGATCAAGCAGAAGCCAAATTATCAACCGCCACTATTCAATCTAAAAACGAGTTAGAAAAATCTTTGTCTTTAAAAGATAGCCAAATCAAAGAACTTCAAATTAAAAACGAGAATCTCAAAAAAGATATCCAAAATCAAATTGATTTAGCTAAGCAAAAAGAAATAAATGAAAAGAATGATGCCTTATCTAAATTAGAAAAAGAGCATTTAAAAGCCCTTAACGAAAAAGAAAAAGAAATCCTAGCTTTAAAAAACGAAAAAGAATCTTTAGAGAAGAGCAAGGCAACAGATATTGAACTAGCCAAAAATAAAGAAAAGCAAGAATTGACCGAACAAATCAATACTTTAAAAAGTGAGTTAGAAAAAACTAAAGGCGAAGCCGAATTAGAAAAAAATAAGTATAAATACGAATTGGAAAAGGCTAACGATTCTAAAAACACTGAAATCTTAAAAGTTAAAAACGATTACGAAAATCAATTAAAAGAAAGAAGTGTTTATGAACAAAACCAAAAAGAGAAATACGAATTAGAGTTAAGGCAAAAAGAAGACCAGATCAATTATTTCAAAGATTTGAAAACAAGAATGTCTACCAAGTTAGTTGGTGAAACATTAGAGCAACATTGTCAAATCAAGTTCAATGAAATCCGCACCACCGCTTATCCACGTGCATATTTTGATAAAGATAATGAAGTTAGCCAAGAATCTGGATCTAAAGGTGATTTTATTTTTAGAGACTTCACCGAAGACGGACAAGAATATATCTCCATCATGTTTGAGATGAAAAACGAAACCGAAACGAATACGAAAAAACATAAAAACGATGATTTCCTCAAAGAGCTTGATAAAGATAGAAACGAAAAGAACTGTGAATATGCCGTATTGGTATCTACTCTCGAGCCTGATAGTGAGCTTTATAATTCCGGAATAGTAGATGTTTCATACAAATACAAGAAGATGTTTGTAGTAAGACCTCAATGCTTCATGTCTATAATCGGGTTATTAACCAATGCCGCTAAAAACTCTATCGAATACAAAAAAGAACTCGCTTTAGTAAAAGCACAAAATCTTGATGTTAATAACTTTGAGGACAACTTAAAGAAGTTCCAAGATGGATTTTCTAAGAACTTCCAAATAGCTGCAGGCAAATTCACCACCGCTATAGAAGAAATAGACAAAACTATCACTCACTTACAAAAAGTAAAAGAGAATCTTCAAAGCTCCGAACGTAACCTTCGCTTAGCAAATGATAAAGCACAAGATTTATCAATTAAAAAACTTACAAAGAACGCTCCAAGTGTAAAAGAAATGTTCGATAAAGCAAATCAAGAAGAAAAGGAATAAAGAAAATGTGTACAGCAATTTCATATAAATCCGGTTCGACTTATTTTGGAAGAAATCTAGATTATGAATTCTCTTACGGCGAAGAAGTTGTAATTATTCCAAGAAATTATCCAATTAAATATAAATATAAAAAAGAAAACTCATCACATTATGCAGTTGTAGGAATGGCGCATATTGAAAATAATTTCCCACTACTTTATGACGGCATAAACGAACATGGTTTAGGAATGGTCGGACTGAACTTTGTAGGCAATTGTCATTATGAAGAATTTAAAGAAAATAAAGATAATATCGCTAGTTTTGAATTTATACTTTATATTCTTTCCACATGTAAGAATGTTAAAGAAGTAAAAGAGAAACTAAGAACTATTAATGTTACAAATGATTCATTTTCCCCACAATTACCGCCATCTCAATTGCACTACATAGTATCAGATGCCGATGAAAGCATAGTTATTGAGAATAGAATTGGTGGGATAAAAGTATTTGAGCATACTATTGGAGTTTTAACAAACAATCCTCCATTTGAATATCAAATGGCAGCTTTAAATAACTATAGAAGTCTTTCAAACAAAGATCCTATTAATACATTCTCTAAAGACATCGATTTATCCTTATATAGTAGAGGCATGGGCGCCATAGGGCTTCCCGGTGATTTGTCCAGTCAATCTAGATTCGTTAGGGTAGCTTTTACGAAGTTCAATTCCACCACCTCAAATAACAACATAGAAAGTGTCAATCAATTTTTTCATATATTACATAGTGTTGAGCAACAAAATGGTATTTGTGAGGTCAAAGAAGGTAAATATGAGTATACCATCTATACCTCTTGCTGCGACCTAAATAAGGGTATTTATTACTATACAACCTATAAAAATCACCAAATAAATGCAATAAATATGCATGATGTTGACTTAAATGCCACTGGTTTGTTCAAATTCAAGTTGCTTGAAGAGGAATCTATCAATTATCAATCGAAATAGCCTTAGGCCGATAAACTCTTCATTCGTGATTAAATAACATTGTAATAAACAAGTTAGAAAACACTTGAGCTTATACTAGAATCTCTAAAAAGCGGATTCTAGTTTTTTATTGACGAATTCTATACAAAATTTTTTGTTTTTTGAATCAAGCATCTTTATTAATTAGAGAACACATCATTCCATGGCGTAGTCAAAGGGCAAAAAAAGATTCCAGAATGAATATTAACGAAAAATTCCTTAAATATCATTTTTGCAATTAATGATAGTTTTAGTATAAAATATTGATAGTTTATCAAGGAGGTAAGCCCTATGTTAAATTACGAAACAGAAACGCTTGAATTTAAGAAAACTTTATATGAAATAAACCAAGCAATGATTTCATTAACGGCTATGTTAAACACTAGTGGTCATGGGACTTTATACTTTTGTATAGATAATAATGGAAATCCAGTTAATCAACCCATTGAGAAAGACATAATCCAAAGGCTTTCTCTAATGATAAAATCAAGCATCAAACCAACAGTAATACCTTTGATACAATTTGATAGTTTAGACGGCATCCAAACTATCAAATTGACAGTTAAGGGCGAAAAGGCACCTTATTCGGCATTCGGCCATTACTTCATAAGAGACGATGATCAAGATATTGAAATGACACAGGATGACCTGGAGTCGTTCTTTAAAAAGAGACATTCAAATAATTCCACATGGGAACATTCATTGACGGATTTTACATCGGAAGATATAGATGAGAGGCAACTAATCGAGCTTATTAACAAGGCTAATGAGTGTCATAAGATAAAGTACGTATACAAGAACGCCGATGAAGCCCTTGAAATGCTATCTTTGGAAGAGGGTGGTTATCTTAACAATGCTTGTTTTTCTCTTTTATCAACTAAAAAGCCCCATTTAATCGAAGAAATTGTATATGCAACTGATGAAAAACGGACGATAATCGATAAAAAGAGTTTTTACGGGAATATATTCGACTGTATAAAAGAAGAATTCTCCTTTATCAAAAAGAACATCCGTTGGGCCTTAAAACAAGTCGGCGATAAGACAGATGAAATCCCCGAAGTTCCTTTAACCGCACTTTATGAAATTATTTTAAATAGTTTGATTCATAAAGATTATACTTCTGAAAAACCTAATAAAATTGAGATTGCTCCAGGGTCAATAAGCATTTCAAACCCGGGGGAAATGCCTTCTTCTTTTACTATAAATGATTTTTATAAAGAAACATTAGGAACTCAACCAAGAAACCCATTAAT
>JALEUF010000193.1 GCA_022781015.1 Caryophanales bacterium | reverse complement strand
GGATATGCAGATTTATATTATAGGCAGCCGATGAAATGGACCCAGGGGCAAAAAGTTAATGATGGATCTATGGCTACTGAATATAATGTCACAGGGTCTTCAAAGACTGTAAAGCTCGATGAAATCAATTCTTCTACCCTTGTTAAATCTGCTAGTGAACAGATGGCTGATGAAAATTCTTCTTATTCGAATCTAAAGAAATTCATATCCATCAAGAATTCTTATCCATCATTAATTACAGGTAGTTTCGAAGCTTCTAATTTTGCTTCAGGCAATCTAGCTGCGAATGTCTTATGTTTCACTAGATCTTTAGGAAGCCAAACCATTAAAGTTGCGGTTAATTTCAATAATACCGAGATACCTGCTTATGGCCTAGAAGGGGACATATTGGGGTCATATAATGGGGCAACCAAGACAAAATTACCTGCATATTCTGCCATTGCAGTGTTGGAAAAATAAGAAAATGTATCGATAAAAACTAAGTAATTTAACAGGGTTTTAATTATACTTGAAAAACGTCAATTTAATTGTATAATGAAACCCGTTTCAAAGGGGAAAAAAGAATGAAAATCAAATCATTACTAAGCCTAATAACATTAGGAGTTGGAGTAGGTGCCTTAGGACTTACATCAGTAGTTTCTTCTAATGCATCGAAAAAATCCACGGGCGAAGTGGAGGCGGCAGATATTGGTGAGTCACACGGCTGGTATTTAAGAGGCAGTAAAGTTGGCTGGGATGCAGGGGTTCCGCTTCAATATGACTCTGATGGGTTTTATTCAGCTACAGTAGAATTGACTCAGGCTGATATCAATGAAGGGAAAAATCAATTTAAACTTTATTACAGTTATGCTGACAGCGGTGACAGCCCTTGGAAGAATTTCGAAGCCTTGAATATCGAATACGTAAATGTAGACAAGGCCAATCAAATTGAACTCCAAACTGAAGGAGGGGATAATTCCATTATTAAGACCCCTGGAACTTATAAGTTGTATTACATCAATAATTCTGGGAAACAAACATTCTTCTGGCTTGAAAATACAGAAAAAGAAAAAACTACTGAAAAAATCTATTTAGCCACAGATTTGAAATTAAACGGTGGCAAGACAGGTGGAAACTATCTCTATGCGTACAACAACGAAGATACAGTGCATCCGTTAGGTGTTTACCCTGGAACTTCTATTGAAAGATTAAGCCAAACTAGTTTCCTTTCTGTATCGAATTCATTGAATTATCATGACGATGGCGGTCTATTTGAAATAGATCCTTCATTATTCCATTCTGTGAACAAGTTCATCTTAGTTCGTTCGGAAGACGGAAAAGACAAAGTAACTGAATCTGCTACTATGTACTATGCGCCTGGATGGAAACATTATTATTCATCGTTCCAAACCGTGGCAGATGAAGGTCATACAATCAATGGCATGCCTGAACTTTATGATTCAGCCACATTGGCATTCGATCTTACCGAAGCAATTAACTCCACAGCAGAAGTTAATTCTAATGCAAGCAATAGTTATCATTCAGTCTGCAATTTAACAGACAAAACCCAATTAAAAGGATTAATCGATAAATATGAAGCTCTTGTTGATGGGGGGAAGACGGCATTTGATAATTCTACTTACTGGACTTATGGATCTGGTGAAGGAGCCGAATCAACAAATACTGACATTACCCTTGCTCAATTAATGAATCAAATTAATCTCAATTACGCCAAAACAACTAATTCCGTCATGTGCTTAGGTGGCAATTCATCTAACAATGCTACGTTAGCAGTTGCAGGAATCTCAGCCGCTACAATCATTGCATCAGCTTCGATGATAATACTTCGTCGCCATAAACATAAAAAAGCCTAATTAACAACATAAAAGGCACACTATATTTAGACTTATCTAAGTAGTGTGTCTTTTTTTATTTATATAAATAAGTATAATTTCCCTTGCGATGAAATTCTCTATTATCTTCCCAATCAAAAACCAAACTGACATGTTCGTTAAAAGCCTGAGGGAAAAGGTCATCCCTTATTTTGAAACCTGTGGCCATGTTTTTGATATTATCATCGTTCCTAATGGGTCGAGCGAAGAAGAACAAGCTAAATTAGAGAAAGAATTATCATCTATGCCTCCATATGTAAAAATGCTTCCTTTTAGCAAGATTGGGGCAAAAGGAGCTGCTATTAAAAGAGGTATAGAAGCAAGTAGCTGTGATTATGATTTATTCATGGATGTCGACCTTGCCACTGATTTAAAAGCCTTTGATATCATTAAAGAAAATATCGGTAAATACGATGCTTTTATAGGGGATAGGGATATGAAGGGGGCATATTCAGGAAAAAGACCTTTCATAAGGCAACTTGGACACGATGTATCTAAGCAACTGGTCAAATGGAGATTCCATTTCAAGGAAATTAGCGACACCCAGTGTGGCTTTAAATGTTTTAAGGATAATGTTGCTAAAGAGATGATTAAGCATCAGATTATCGCTGGGGTTGCCTTTGATGTTGAGTATTGCTATTTCCTTTCCCTAAACAAATTTAGGATTAAGCGAATTCCGGTATATTGGATAAATGATGATGCCCATTCATCGATATCTTTTGCAAAATCAAGCAAACAGTTTTCCTCCGATTTAGGTAAAATAAAGAAGAATAAGAAGAATTACATACTTCCTAAGGGAGTCAA
>JALEUF010000182.1 GCA_022781015.1 Caryophanales bacterium | reverse complement strand
AAAAAAAGATTACATATCTTTTGCTTATTCTTCAAAAGAATCTTATGAGAGTTTAACTCTTATGGACGAGAAGAACGTTCTTTCTGCTTGGTGTAAACAAAACAGAATTGATATTAAAACAATTAAAAAATATCTTGAAGCATACAAAACCATTGAAGTTAAAGTTAAAGAACATAATGACTTGTTTGTTAAGAATCATTTAAAACTTGATAAAGATTATCTCGACAAGATTCTTATTAAGGACGATCCTCATATTATGCTTTTTGAGGAACAAAGAAGAGTCGTTCTTTCTGATGAAGACTATACTCTTGTTATTGCAGGTGCTGGCGCTGGCAAAACAACAACAATTGAAGCCAAAGTTAAATACTTAATTGATAAACAAAACGTTAGTCCAGATAGAGTTTTAATTGTTTCCTTTACTAAGAAAGCTACAGAAGAACTTAAGGAAAGATTTGGCAAGCTTGAAATCCCTGTAAATATTGCCACATTCCATTCTATTGGTAATACCATCATAAAAGAGAATGATGGCGAACGTCATCAAATAGTGGACCAAGGGTTCATGTATAATGCAATTAAGGATTACTTATGTAATAAGTTAGATGATGAGTATTTTGTTAAGAAAATTCTTTTATTCTTTGCATCTTATTTAAACATGCCTTTTGATAGCCAAGATACAACTTTATTGTTTAAGACTTTATCTGCAAATGACGTAACTACATTAAAGAGTGATTTATCTAACCTATTAGATGATTATCAAAAAGAACAAACAAAGAAAATGATTACCATTAATGATGAAAGGGTTAGATCTGTTGATGAATGTAGAATTGCAAACTTCTTGTTTATTAAAGGCATTGATTATGTTTACGAGCCTATTTATAGATATGGCTTTGAAGATACAACAAAACCTTATTGTCCTGATTTCTTAATTAAATATAATGGTCAAGAGATTTATCTTGAACATTTTGGCGTTTCTGAAGATGGTAAAAATAACAGATTTACAGAAGAAGAAGTTGAAGAATATAAAAAGCATATTAATGACAAGATTCTTTTGCATAGAAAGCATGGCACTAAATTAATTTACACTTTCTCTAAATATAACGACGGCAGAGATGTCATTACTCATTTAGAAGAAAAACTTTTAGAATTGGGTATTAAATTTGATGCCAAGGACAACATGGATATCTATCGCAAATTGGCCAAAAACGCAGAAGATAAATATTTTAATAAATTTATAATGCTTGTTTGTAACTTTATTAATAGATTTAAAGTCTGTAATTATGACCCAGATACTAAGTTTGATGAATGGTTATATAACGTTAAAAATGAAAGAACTAAATTGTTCTTAGAAATAACAAAACGTTGTTTACATATTTATGAAGCTAAGAGACTTGAAGCAAAAGCTATAGACTTTGAAGATATGATTAATAATGCTTCAAATGTTTTGGATAAAAGAATTAAAGAAAACGATCCTCTTCCATATGACTATATTTTGGTTGATGAATATCAAGATATTTCTTTGCAAAGATTCGATTTATGTGAAAGATTATCTAAAGCCAGCAATGCAAAGATTATTGCTGTTGGTGATGACTGGCAATCCATTTTTAGATTCAGTGGTGCTCAGATTGATTTATTCACTAAATTTGAAGAGAAAATGGGATATGCAAATATTCTCAAAATTACAAAAACATACAGGAATTCGCAGGAATTAATTGATATTGCTGGTGGTTTTGTCATGGAAAACCAAAAGCAAATTAGGAAAGATTTAAAATCAAATAAATCCATAAAAGATCCTGTTATTTTAATGAGCTACAATGATTCATACGATAAAGATGATAAAGAACACGGACCGTTCTATAGACTCGGAGAAGCTATTGAAAAATCTCTTGATGATATAGTTGCTAAAAATGGTGAAGATAAGACCGTTTTATTAATTGGTAGATATAATTTCGATGGAAAAAATTTATCAACACTAGAAGACTTCTTTACATGGGAAAACAACCAATTAAAGTCAAAGAAGTATCCAAAACTTGATATTGCATTTATGACCGCTCACGCTTCAAAGGGCTTAGGCAGAGATAATGTAATTATTATTAATGGTAAAGATGATGTTTTAGGTTTTCCTTCAAAAATCGAAGATGATCCAGTAATGAAGTTGGTTATTAAAGATGACGAGTCTATGGATTTTGAAGAGGAAAGAAGACTCTTCTATGTTGCTTTAACAAGAACTAAAAATAGAGTTTATATTGTTACGCCTCAATTAAG
>JALEUF010000150.1 GCA_022781015.1 Caryophanales bacterium | reverse complement strand
CTTGTTTTAAGCATGCCCAAAAATAGGCTAAACCGACTACTTTTCTCAAGGTAAATTCAGCTTTTATGGCGAAATACGGAATTAAGTCCGATAAAATGGATGAAATTAGAAAAAACGGAATTTAGTTTAAGAATTCACGTTTCTTTATTCAAACTGAATAAATATAAAACATCACCCACAAAGCAAGAAGTTTACTCAACCATAAAAGCGTCAAAGAAATGTTCTTGCCTTTGCGAGCAAAACGCCTATTTGCTGGTTTCTTCTTTTCTAGCGACTTTACCATCTTCGTAAATGCTTGTGGCATCAAAATCCAATTCGTCATTCCAAATAACGCTATATCCGCCGGGGTCAAGATGGCCACTTTCAAAAAGTTTGCGATTCTTCTGCAATTCTATTAACTGAGGATACTTAGGAAACATTAAAGACATATCATACCTGACAACTTTCCCATCTTGAAAAGTTACCTCAAGAGTAACCCCCCTTTAAAAATTTTACTTTGGTGGCGATGTAATGCATTAATCAAGTCCTTTCAATTTAATATACTTCTCCGTTTCCCGCGTTTTCAATAGTTCTTTCTTATATTTATGTTACTCGGCATAATCGTTGCAACAAATGGTATCCAAGGACTAAATTTATCATTGACTATGAAAATTTTTGTTGTTTGCTCAACTTGGTTAACGTTATATCTTCTTATTTTGGCCGAATATAGATTACTTCTATCGCTTGGGGCCAACACTATGTGGTACTTACAGTTCCAGCAAGCATGCGCTAAACTAATGTTGTCGAGATCTTTCGGCAATGTGCCTCCACTCAATTGTTTGCGTTGGTCCGCAAGGCAATTGCAGGAGGCATTTTAAGAAGTGTCCAAGACTATAAGTTCTACCGAACTGCCCAACTGTTTGGAAGTTTTCGCCCCCTTACCACTACGTGTAAGCTCAAACACAAAAAAAGCCAGTCATTTTAGACACGGCTCTTTCTAGTTTATTCTCCTCTTTTAATCACCTTTCCATCTTGAAGTCTACTTTCTTCAGCAGCAATAGCCATCAAGTGAGATTCTAATGAGCTTTCTAATGCAGTACTTGCTTCCTTTTTGCCGGTCACGACGTCATATAAGGCGTTAACTAACCCGGTGTCTCCTCCACCATGCCCTCCAGAAACATCAGGAAGTGCATTAAATGGAATTGTTTCGGTTGGTTTATCGTATACTTTCAAAATCAAGCATTGTTTCTCTTCGCTTAAATCTAATTCGCCCATACTGCCATAGAATCTATAGATACGTCCTGCATCACCAGTAAAAGCAGTCATGCATAAATTAGCAGTAACTCAGTTTTCGAAAAGAATATTAGTTTCTTGATGGTCAACTACATCATTATCGCAAGCAAATACGCAACGTCCATAAGGCCCGTTTTCATATGCTTTTCTTATTCCTTCTTCGGTAAGAGTTTCATCTGTGCAAACTACATTCATTGGCCACATAGTCTTCGGACGTCCATCTCTGACCCACCAATCAACATAAATCTTTTCAGCGCTATATGGGCAGCTATGTAAATAAGGGCAATCTTTACAATGGTCAGCTGCGCCTTTTGGTTGGTTTTCCTTTTTAAAGAAGCTAAGGCTCCCTATAGAAGAAACAGTCTTGAATTTAGATTTTGCATAGAATTGAAGCAAATCCATGTCATGACAGCATTTGGCCATAATCATCGGAGAGGTGTCTTCGCTTCTTCTCCAATTTCCACGTACATAGCTATGGGCTTGATGCCAGAAAGCAACTTGTTCAATCGCTTGGATGTCCATTAATTTGCCTATTTTGCCTTCGTCAATTATTTTTGAAGCAGCTAAGAAAGCCTGTGCATATCTAAGAACATGACAAACTACAACTTTGCCACCATATTGCTTTTGGACTGCAAGAAGTTTTTGACATTCTTCTTTTGAATCTGTGATAGGTTTTTCTAGAAGAACATCATAGCCAAGCTTTAAAGCGGAGATGCAGTGGCGGACATGATCTTTATCTTGGGTAGCAACTATACAGATATCCGCTCTTTTTTTAGCAAAGAAATCCTTTTCATCTAGGAAAAGATTATCATCACTTACTCCAAAACGTTCTTTGACCGCATCTAGTTTTACTTGTCTTTTGTCACAAGCAGAAGCAATTTTATATCTAGGGTCTTCTTTCATTACTTTCCCATAAGAATCAGCCCCGCGGGAACCCGCTCCAATAATCGCTACAGTCAACACTCTTTCTTTTTGCTCCATATAACAACCTCCGAATTTTGACGACTAACTATGTTATATACAATTGTTATTATCTATGTAGCGGTTTTTATCTTTATTTTTAATGTTTACTTTGTGGTTAATTCCCAAACGAAAAAAGCTTCATCAATATAATCCAATAATTATGAGATTTTAAATCTTCTTCACTTGGCTAGGTTTCTAAATAGCATACAGGCTAGGCAATAGCATTTCTTCGCAGTCTGTATCTATTTTTTGCTAAAAAGCGACGATAAAAATAAAAAAGGGTATCAAGGTTGGTGATTTAGTTATAAAAGTTATTTAGATTCTTCTTTTTTAGATAGATTCATAATCGCAGGAAGGATAATGCTCATCGAATTGTCAATAAATTTATTCATCTTCTTGGAGAATTTTTCAGGGGTAAGTTTAGGATCTTTGAAACAATACCCAAATTCGTCAGAAACTATATGTGCAAAGCGCCTAGCAGCGTTTCTATATCCATCTTTCTTAAGTTCCTTGCCTTCGTTTTCTTTAGTCCATAAAGACAATAATTTGGCATTTAGTTTCCCAAATATAAAATCATCGGTTAAATCTCTAGCGGCTGAATTATAGGTAGAACGTAAGAAAGTAAAATTATCTTTTACATATTGAAGGAATGCCTTAAGAGTAGATTTAACATCCTTACACTGATTTACTTTTTCTAAATCTTCATTAAGGAAAATAGCTGCAATCAAATCATATATATCTTGATAATGATAGTAAAAAGTCTGTCTATGGCATCCACACTTTTGGCAAAGTGCGGTGACATTGATATCCTCCAAAGGGATATCTTCCATCATCTGCTTCAAGGCATATTTGAGTTTTGATTCGGTAATCATTTGATTAAAGAGGAATATTCCTTGGCTATATTTGCACCCAATTTAGCATTATTTAATATAAGGGCTATGTTGGATTCAAGTGATTTGCCACCAGTTAATTCAACAATACGCTTCAAAAGGAAAGGAGTGACATCCTTACCCTTGATTCCTTGCTCTTTGCTTTCCTTAACAGCTTGATCAACAATCGAATCAATATAATCATGAGGTAACGAATATTCTTCTGGAACTGGGTTAGAAATCAAAATACCACCCTCTAATTCCAAGTCACGTTTAGCCTTGATAATCGAGGCAGCTTCTTTAGCGGAGGTAAACGCATAATCAACCGGATAAGAACTAGAAGATGAGTAAAAGTTAGCAAAACTCTTTTCCTTGTTAGAAAGAATGGTAACTCCTTCGGTTTCTAGATATTCTAAAGTCTTTGGGATATCTAATATTGCTTTAGCCCCAGAGCAAATAACAGCAACATCGACTTTCCCTAATTCTTTTAGGTCGCGGGAAATATCAAAAGTGGATTCAGCTCCGCGATGAACACCCCCGATACCGCCAGTAACGAATATTTCAATACCAGCCATATGTGCAATTAGCATAGTAGCGGATACAGTAGTGGCACCCCACATTTTTTTGGCTACTACAATTGGCAAGTCTCTTTTTGAAACTTTAGCAATTCCTTTTTTCTTGCCAAATTCCTCAATTTCATCATGACTCATCCCGACTACAATCTCGCCATCGATAATTCCGATTGTTGCAGGAATGGCCCCATTATCTTCTATTGTTTTTTCTACCAACAAGGCTGTCTCAACATTTTTAGGATAAGGCATCCCATGCGATATAATCGTAGACTCAAGTGCGACTACTGGTTCTTTGTTTGCAAGTGCTTTTGCTACTCTTAAACTTATTTTCATCATTCTTCTCCAATGCTTTCAATCCATTTTACAACCCTCTTACCCAATAAGAAATATAGAGAGCCGAAAATAATTACATTTAAGGCTGTTGTTAGATAAAAACCCCAAGACAAATTTCCCCAAGAGAGGGCCAATATAGGGCTAAATGTTTTCCCTCTTGTAAAATATAGACCTATATCACAGCCAAATATCAATATCCCCAAAATAGAAAGGGCAACAAATAAAATAGTCCTATATCTATTAAGCGGGACGCAGATTATAAATAAGGATACAAAAGAAATTAAGGTAAAGGAAACTACTGCGCACGTGCAAGTTGCCATCCAATAGAAATCAGGGTTAGTAGAACTAGTAAATGCATTTGGACAAATCAAATAGACAGCAAAAGGAATCGTAGCAGCTATTATTTCTGTTAATCCTGCAGGAAATGCTCTTACTAATATGTTTTTAAGAAATGAACCTTGCAGTTTTTCATTAGAAGGTTGCAAAGCAAGGAAAAAGGAAGCGATACCTATAGTAATAAATTCCCAAATAAACATATTTGCTGTGTTAAATGGATAACCCATTCCATTAACAAACATGGATATTATAAAGATAAAGGAAAGAACTATGGCAAACATAGTTTTTGTAACAAATACAGAGCATGTTCTTTGCAAGTTATTGATTACACGTCTCCCTTGGAATACTACATCCGGGAGTTTAGAGAAATCTGAATCAAGTGCGACTAAATGGGAAACGCTTCTCGCGGCTTCAGAGCCACTTGCCATCGCAATAGAGCAGTCTGCAACCTTTAAAGCCAAGATATCATTAACGCCATCGCCAGTCATTGCAACTTTGTTACCCATTTGTTTATAGGTATTTATTAAAACAGCCTTTTGTTCCGGGCTCACCCTGCCGAATACATTATAAATCGGAGCGAGGGCAGCAGTTTCATCTAATGACTTTCCTTCCAAAGAAATGCATTTGTTCGCATTTGGTACTCCAACCTTTTTAGCAATTTCAGAAACCGTAACAGGATCATCTCCTGAAATAACTCTAATCTCGACGCCGGAATCGATAAACCATTTTATATTCGCCTCGGCATCATCTTTTATGTGGTCAGAAAGAACAAGGACTCCAATGATTTCACATCCATCAGGAACCTTGCCATTTTTTATTGCTTTCTTATTTCTAGCAACTACTAGACATCTATTACCTTCGCTAGCCTTGGAAGCTATCAAGGATTTTATATCAGAATCTTCTTTCGCGGGAACAAACCCGTATGCTCCGAATACATAGCTACCCTCATCTATTAAAGAAACTGCCGAATATTTAAGCTCGGAATCAAAGGGAATGCACTCAAGCATTTGTTCATGGCAAGAAGAGCCGAATTCTTCAATCAAGGCTTGTGCGGTTGGATTTGAATCACGCGTAAAATGAAGAATAGATGAAACTAAATACCCAATCTCGCTGGTCTGCGTGTTTTTACCAACGGGAATGACTTCAATTAATTTCATCGTTCCATCGGTTAATGTCCCTGTTTTATCTAAGCAAAGCATATCGACCCTAGCTAGCATTTCAATACAATAGAGTTGCTGCACCAAAACTCTTTTCTTTCCTAGAGTAATAACTCCAACTGCCAAAGTTAATGAAGTAAGAAGGAACATACCGGTCGGAAGCATTGCAACAATTGAACCTGAAACTGAAGCTATAAACCTAGACAAATCAGGATTCATGCTTCCATATATTTGGTTAAATGAGAACCCCTCACTAATCTTTTGTATGGTAAAAGTAATAAACTGCGTTGCCCCAAAGCAAATTGATAAGATGCCGCAGGTCAAGACAATCGAATTGATTGATCTTTTTATTTCAGAATTTGGACGGTCGAATTTTGAAGCATTTGTCCTTAATGTTTCATCATAATTAGCAGAGCCAACTTTAACAACTTCAGCAAGGCAGCTACCCTTTGTAAGGAATGTTCCTGCATATATGGGGTCGCCCTTTTTCTTTTTTACAGGTATGGATTCCCCAGTCAACAAAGATTCATCGACTGCAATCTCGCCTTCTCTAACAACGCTATCTGCAGATATTTTGTCTCCGCTAGAAAGTTTGATAATGTCAGAAAGAACAACTTCACTTGCGGAAGTCTCAATTTCAACACCGCCCCTAATTATTTTGGCTTTAGGATCAGTTACAATACGTAGCTTATCAACCGTCCTTCTAGCATTTATGTCCTGGGCAATTCCGATAAATATATTCGCGCCCAATATTATGATGAAGAAATAATGGGAAAAGGATAATCTAGCTAGCAACATCAAAATAAAAACAGCAAACAAAATGATGTTTAAAAAATTGAATAAATTATCAAAAAGAATCTGAGGATAAGTCTTTGTAACTTGTTTGCTTACTTTATTGACTAAACCTGATTTTTTTCTTTCATCAACCTGGGTTTTGTTTAGTCCAACACTAGGATCCACTTCATAAGGAACAGCGGAAGCAATCAATTCATTTAGTTTCTTTGTAGTCTTTTTCATTGATCACTCCTTAAACATGTAACCGGATCTTTATTCGCGGCCATTCTTGATGGAATTAAACCACTTAAATATGAAAGCAAAATAGACAAGGCAAGTAAAATTAAAGCATGCAACGGATTGAGCTTGGCTATAGAAGACAAGTTGTTCCCGGGGAATTTATAATCAATAATTGCATTAATTGGGATGCAAGCCAAAACAGTAAACAAGACTCCGATAAGCCCAGCAACTAACCCAATAATCACACATTCGGCTTCAAACAATCGACCTACGTCTTTCTTTCTTGCCCCACATGCCCTAAGTATTCCGATTTCTTTTGTCCTTTCAACAAC
The DNA here is from genome assembly GCA_022781015.1 of Caryophanales bacterium. Classification (GTDB taxonomy): domain Bacteria; phylum Bacillota_I; class Bacilli_A; order RFN20; family CAG-826; genus Alloenteromonas. The sequence continues at coordinate 42,135 of JALEUF010000150.1, read as the reverse complement.
CGAGACATAAGTAATAATCGCAGTCATAACAGAAGAAACAACCAAAGAAATAGAAGCAAAAACAATCAAAACTGCCGATATAACATTAATCATTGTTCCCAATGAACCTGTAAAATCAGACATAATGTCGCTATAGACTATCTTTTCGGAATCACGCTTTCCTTCGTTTAACGAATCCATATATCTAAGTAATACGTCTTTGCTAGATAAACTCTTCGGAAAAACTAGCACCGAAGTAATTAATGAATAGGAATTGGCCAAAGCCATTACATCAACAAAATTAGATTCGCTATTCTTGGAGAAGAATTCTCCGCTGGTTAGCATGAGCAAGAACAATGCAGCATTGTTTGAATCATTATTGATTTCTAGTTGATTAAATGTTGCCCCATAGGATTGGCACCATGATAAATATGATTTTGGGTTTGAAGAAGGGACATAGCAGGTATATCCTCCATCTTCATTCATTTGCTTTATGCAGAAGATATTTTGATATCTAGCAACATTATTGAACAAAGTAGAAAGGGTATTCGTTGATATAGTGGCTTCCCCTTCCTCTTTTTCTGAATAGGATTTCATCAAAGTTTTCAAAGAAGCATTTAAAGAAGCAAGTCCGTCGTTACTAACATCAGTTGGATCGCTTTTTGATCTAGGAACATACCAGTTATCTTTTTGTTCTTGCGCAAGATTATAACCAGCTCCTCCTTCAGAATAATCTTTTGCCATTGTTTCTTTTAAGCCTGGCAAATAAGCTAGAGATGAAGGCATTAAAGTAAGATAAGATTCCTTTGTTGGGCGCAAAACCCCAACGATTTTGCATTTTATAGGATTATAGTATTCGTCATTGTTATAGACTTCATCATAATCATCAACTGTCTTATACCTAATTATTTCGGTCTCGTCTTCCTCGCCAACAAACTTGGAGTTCTCCCCATTCATTTCTAGCTTAATGTTCTTATAGGAAGGAACCTTGGCAATGATTTTGGTTTCCATTGATTTTTTATAATAAGAGGAGTTTGTATAACACTTATATTCCTTGTATTCGTTATCGCCTTCTCCATCATAAATCAAAGAAGAGAAACTAATTTGTTTTTCATTTGCATCCAAGGTTTCATAAGTTGAATTAGAAGGAAAAACACCTAGCTCTTTCAAGGTAGAGAAATCAACGCGGTTATATCTATCTACGACTAAAACTAGTTCATTATCGTTTTCAGGGAATTTGCCATCAATTACATCATACATGCTAGAAAGAGATTCTTCGTCTCCATATAGCTCATGGATAATTGTTGTTGGTAAAGATGTAACAGAAGATACCATAGCCCCTAAAGAAGAAGCAGAGGCATATTGATTGATTGAAGTAATCTTTGCATCTTCACCCATCCCATCTTTTGTAAGGAAATGGAAATCTAAGCCATTCCTATTTTCCATAACTGACATAACAGTTCCATAAGCGGGATTATTTTTATCAGTCATAGTAGCCTTTAAGGCATCAATATATTCTTTGGTAAATGTATTTTGATGAACTACGTAGCTAGAAGAGGAAGAATCATAAACTCTGATATTATTGTCTTTAGGGAATTCATCAGCCCTAGTATATGAATCTTGGTTATTTGATTTATAAGAAACTACGGTAGGGGAAATAGTAATAGGAACGCTAGAAGCAACAGAAGTTTCTACATCTTTTACATATAAAGAAAAGCCATTGCTAGTAGCTAAAACCAAAGCAACACCAATAATACCAAAAGAACAAGCAACTGCAGTCAACGCAGTCCTGGTTTTCTTTGTTAAGACGTTTTTAAAAGAAGAGTGGAGAGCCGAAACAAAAGACATGCCGGTTCTTTTTTCTTTTGTTTTTTGTTTTTCTATTTCAACACCGACTTCAATAGGAGAAGTATCCGAAATTGCTTCTCCATCACTCATGGTTATTATTCTATCCGCATATTTCTTTGCTAGCTTTTCATTATGTGTAACCATGATGACACAGCATTCTTTTCCTGCCTCTTTAATTAGCTCCATTACTTGAATGGAAGTCGCAGAATCTAAAGCACCTGTAGGTTCATCGGCAAGAATAATGCTTGGATTATTTATTAAGGCCCTAGCTATAGCAACTCTTTGCTGTTGCCCTCCAGATAATTGATTAGGAATCTTATGTAAAGAATCTCCTAATCCTACTTTTTCTAAAGCAGCTTTGGCCCTTTCTTCTCGTTCTTTTTGGTTGATACCCGCTAGTTTTAAAGGAACTTCAACGTTTTGAAGCAAATTAAAATGCGAAATCAAATTATAGCTTTGGAATATAAATCCTACCTGGGTATTCCTATATTTATCCCAATCTGCATCATTAAATTGTTTAGTAGATACGCCATTAATTAGTAAATCACCAGATGTATAACGGTCTAGTCCGCCTAAAATATTAAGCAAAGTGGATTTGCCACATCCAGATTCACCTAGTATAGCAACGAATCCTTTTTTAGGGAAAACCAAAGATAAGTCCTTTATTGCAGTGAATGGCTTTTTATTAACGTAATAATCTTTTTTGATGTGTTTTAATTCTAATGAAACATCAATTTGATTATCTTCGTTTTCTAACTGATTTTCTTCGTTAATAATCTCTACTTTTTCCATGCTTTGATATTTTATCAAATATAGGAAAAACCAATTATATTTTTTTATGCAATATCTACATTAATATCAATGTGTTTCTTTATTGTCTTTTCAATGCAAAGAAATCATCGATTATTTCTTTACATTCCTTTTCTTTAATCCCTCCATAAACTAACGGAGAGGAATAATTATCCTTAATTGAGAATAGACCATACCTGCTTTCAAAGCCAAATTGAGTATCTTTGGCCCCGTAATAAATTGATTTGATTCTAGACTGTTTTAAAGCTCCGCCACACATAAGGCATGGTTCAAGAGTAACAAATATTGAGCAATCGCTTAAATCAGTCTTTTTCAATACACGTCCCGCTTCTTTTACGGCTTCAATCTCTGCGTGGCTTGAAATATCGAACTTGCTTTCTTTCTTGTTATGGCCAAAAGCGATAGGAGCGTCGTCTTTAACAATAACCGCCCCAACAGGTATTTCACCTTCTTCTTTTGCTTTTTTTGCCTCTAGCAAGGCAAGATCCATAAAATAAGAAACGTCCATATTTTTAAAATAAAACCATCGCACAGGGTCAAAGAGTTTAAGGCTGCTTGGTTCCCCACCTGACCTGGTTCGCAATTCGGCCCTCGCGATGGCAAAAGGATTATAACATAAACTAGTCAAATTAAATGATGAAATTTCTCTTGTATGGCATGTAAAAGAAAAATCCGCCTACACGTGGTAAACGGATTTGAGATTTTATTTATTTCTTTATTGGTTTTAATACTTCAAGTCCACCCATATATTTACGTAATGGAACCGGAATTATTACAGAGCCGTCTTCTTGTTGAAGTTGCTCGACTAAGGCAGGGAAGACTCTAGAAGTAGCTAGGCCAGATCCGTTTAATGTATGGCAATATTTGGTCTTGCCATTTTCATCTTTATAACGGATCATGCCCCTTCTAGCTTGATAATCTCTTGCATTGGAGACAGAAGATACTTCTTTATAAATTCCCATAGATGGAATCCAAACTTCGATATCATATGTCCTAGCCATTGAATGGGAGCAATCTCCAGCAGCTAGTTTGTCAATCTGATAGGTTAATCCTAATCCTTCAACAAGTTTCTTGGCCTTATTAACCATTTCTTCAAAAGCAGCATCGCTACCTTCTTCGGTTGTATATTGGACCATTTCGACTTTATTGAATTGATAACCTCTAATCATGCCTCTTTCTTCAGTACGATAAGAACCAGCTTCCTTTCTATAGCAAGGAGTATAGGCGAAATATTTCTTTGGCAAATCATTTAAAGAAAGGATTTCGTTTCTATGTAAGTTGACCAAGGCAGTTTCGGCGGTTGGGAGGATGAATTTCCTTGGTTCCATCCCTTCTAGCCAAAATACATCGCTTTCGAATTTTGGGAATTGTCCAGCGGTATAGCCAGATTCATAATTCAAAATATGAGGAGGAAGAATCATTTCATATCCATCAGCAAGATGGTTTTCGATGAAATAATTTAATAAAGCCCATTCTAGACGTGCACCTAGATTTGTATAAATCCAAGTACCAGTCCCACTGATTTTGGCGGCTCTTTTATAATCAATTAATCCTAGGGATTCGCAAAGCTCAACATGGTTCTTTGGAGTAAAACCGAACTTTCTTTCTTCTCCAAAATGATAAATTGGGTGGTTATTTTCTTTTGAACCAGCAACCAAATCATCATCAGGAAGGTTTGGAAGAACTTCGACAAGAGACTTAATCTTGGCTTCGATTTCGTTTAGCCTTTCCTCGCTTTCCTTATTTTGGGCACCAAGTTCTTTAACTTTAGCAAAGATGGATTTTACATCTCCGCCTTCTTTTTTAATTGCAGGAACTGAAGCAGATAATTTATTTTGTTCAGCCTTAATAGCCTCAACTTTCTTTAAAAGTTCAAGTCTTTGGGAAGATAATTCAATAATTTCAGTTGGATCAAAGTCCCATAATTTCTTCTTTAAAGCCGCTTTTACATAATCTGGCTTTTCTAGGATGAGTTTTACATCAAGCATTTTCTTTCTCCTTCTCTAACAAGGACAAATAATATCCTTTTAGGATTTCTCCTCCTTTGGCCAATGAATATTTTCTAGCCAAGGATAACGATTGAATTATAGTATTGTTTGTTTTTTCTTGATACATTAATTCAAGAAAATTGGAAATTTTTTCTTCTTTTTCAAACATGTAACAAGTTTTTTGATCAATTAATAGGTCGTTTAAGGGTTGCTTTCCTAGGCAAACTACTTGGCAAGAAGCGCTGAAGGCATCCATGACCCCAATTACATCAGGAATATCATCTAACACTAAGTATATAGATGCGCGTAAGAGAGCACTTCTATAAATATCATCAGCAACTAAAGATTCTAATGAAACGTTTTTAGGCTTGCTAACTCCTTTTATTTTGGAATAAGATAGCCATTTTCCCATATCGGTTCCGAAAAAGAAAAACCTATAGGAAGGACAAGATGAAGCAATTCTATACAAAGAAGAAAGCTTTTCCTTGTCTTTAAAAGAACCGGTACATATAACAACTTTCTCATTTTCCCTAATCGAAAAATACCTAGGGAAGATTTCTTTGTCGTTATTACGTTTATCAAATTTGGATTGGGTCAAGCAAAAAGGAAGAACTTCAACTCTAGTTTTTACTCCATGCGTCAAAGCAAATTCCTTTAATATTTCATTAGGCACCAAAACTAGGTCACTTGCATTCAAGAATTTTGTTTTTTTCTTGTCTAATTGATACACGCCTCCCTTCTTTTTAAGGAAAGAGGCTTTTTCATCACGTTCAGAATAGAAGCAGCAAACAACAGTTTTTACCCCATCAAGCTTACAATCATTCAACTTGTTTATGTCTGAATAAGAAATAAAAGTAGCGAGATCGGGAGATTGCCACTGCGAATCTACCCAGGCAATCCCCACACTCTCGCATTCACCCTTGAGGGTCTTGCGTATGCGTACACCCTCAAAGGCTTGTTGGTTATTTTTGTTTTTGAAATGAATATAGACCTTCATGAATCTTATTCAACTTCGTCAGGACGAACGACCTTTTCAGTAGCTGCAGTTTCTTCAGGCTCTGTAACTTCATCAATAGCTTCTTCGCCTTCTTCCTCTTCTTCGACATCAGAATGAGGAATTATAGCAATAGAAGCAACTTTGGTCTTTTCATCAACGGCAATTATCTTGACGCCTTGTGTATTACGTCCGGCAATCTTGATTTCAGAAATTGGAGTACGGATAACAATACCAGATTGAGTAACTACCAATAAATCTTCATCTCCATTGACGGCTCTAACAGCACATAAGACACCGGTTTTAGCAGTAGTCTTGATGGTCAAGACACCTTTAGCGCCACGGGAAGTCAATCTATAGCCATCATAGGTTCTAGTTGTACCATCTTCCATGGTAACTTCAGTATCTTTAGCATAAGAAATCTTTCCAAATCCCTTATTTGTTAAGACTAAGATCTTGTCGCCTTCTAATGATGTAGTAGCACCAACGATTATAGATCCATCATCAAGATTCATGCCCTTGACGCCAGCAGCGGTTCTGCCCATGTCGCGGACTTCTTCTTCATAGAAGCTACAAAGTTTTCCATTATCGCTAGCAAGCGAGACAATCGCATGTCCATCAGTACGCTTTACATCAAATAAATCGTCACCTTCTTTTAATCCAACAGCAATCTTTCCGTTGCTATGGATGGATTCGAACATCTTCAAAGAAGTTCTCTTAACGATACCATTCCTTGAGATGAAGAAGAGGTAATTATCTTCTGGATAATCATCGCATGGTACTATTGAAACGACCTTTTCTTCCTTATCTAAATTGAGGAAGTTTTGGGCAGGCATGCCTTTTCCAATTCTTCCAGAATCAGGAATTTGATAGCCACGTAAACGATATACTTTGCCTAGTGTAGTGAAGAAAAGAATATCGGTATGTGTTTTGGTGTGCTTGATAAGTTTAACAATATCGCCACCAACGGTCTTCATACCGGTAATGCCTCTACCTCCGCGGTGCTGGGCAGAGAAAGTATCATCATCAACACGCTTGATGTAGCCGTTTTTAGTAAGGGCAACGATAATGTTCTTTTGAGGAATCAAATCCTCGTTTTCGATATCGGCAGCATCGTCAGAGATTTCAGTCAAACGAGAATCGCCGAACTTATCCTTAATTTCGCCTAATTCTTTAATCATTAAATCAACGATGTTGTCTCTAGATGATAATAATCTATTGTATTCAGCGATATTAGCTTCCAAAGAATGTTTTTCAGCCATTAATTTATCTTGTTCCATTCCTTGTAAACGACGTAATGTCATCGCTAAAATGGCATCACATTGAGGTTGGCTTAACCCAAATCTTTCGTTTAATCTAGCAGAAGATTCTTCATCATTTTTAGAATCTCTGATGATATGGATAACTTCATCGATATTATCGTGAGCAAGTATCAAGCCTTCGACGATATGAAGTCTATCGGAATCTCTTTTTAATAAGAATTTTGTTCTTCTAGTTAAGACGCTGATTTGGAATTCGATGTAGTCTTTTAGCAAGGCATCGATTCCTAAAATCTTAGGAGCCCCATCTTCAAGGCAAAGATTAATAATACCAAAGTTAGTTTGTAAAGCAGTGTGCTTTAATAAATTATTGGCAACAACCTCAGGAATGCAGTCTTTTCTTATCTCAACGACTACACGTATCCCCTCTTTATTGGATTCATCTCTAACATCAACGATGCCATCAATGACTTTATCACGAACTAGAGTTCCAATATTTTCAACTAAGGCAGCCTTATTTACTTGATATGGAATTTCAGTAACGACAATCCTAGATTTGCCATTATCCATTTCCTCGATGTGGTATTTAGAACGGATGGTAATGGTGCCTTGTCCAGTAGTATAGGCATCAAGGATTCCTTGACGTCCTAAAATGATACCGCCACTTGGGAAATCAGGTCCTGGTAAATAATTTTGCATTATTTCGGCAGGGGTGAGTTCTGGGTTTTTGGCAACAGCAATAACAGCATCAATGGTTTCACTTAAATTATGTGGAGCCATGTTGGTAGCCATACCAACGGCAATACCTTGGCTACCATTAACAATTAAGTTAGGGAAACGGCAAGGCAATACCTCTGGTTCGACTTCGGTGCCATCATAGTTAGCGACGAAATTGACAGTATCGCAATTGATGTCTCGTACAAGTTCGAGGCTAAGTTTATTCATCCTAGCTTCGGTATAACGCATAGCAGCAGCTTCATCGCCATCGATAGAACCGAAGTTACCGTGTCCGTCAACTAATGTATAACGAAGTGAGAAAGGTTGAGCTAAACGAACTAATGTTCCATAAAGAGCACTATCGCCATGAGGGTGATATTTACCCATGACGTCGCCAACGATACGAGCGCATTTCTTATATGGCTTATTCGGTTGCATGCCGGATTCATTCATGCCGTAGATGATTCTACGTTGAACTGGTTTGAAGCCATCCCTTACATCAGGAATTGCACGAGAGACAATAACTGACATGGAATAATCGAGGAAGGCTGTTTTGACTTCGTCTGAAATATCTCTATCAATTAAGCCTGGGATAATTCCAGAAACGGCAGCTTCATGGCCAAACATGGCATCTTCGGATTGCTGTCCTTCTCTTGAGGCTACTAAAGGTTTTTCGGTGGCGTTTTCTTCGTTTTCAGAAGATTCTTCATCGGAAGAGGTTTCTTCGTCAGCAGAAGTTTCTTCATCGATTAATTTCTTTTCATCGTTTTCCATTTAATCATCCCTCCTCATATATCAAGATTCTTAACGAATTTAGCATTTTCGACGATATATTGACGTCTTGGCAATACTTCATCGCCCATTAAGTCGGTGAAGGCCTTTTCAGCTTGGGCCGCATCATCAATAGTAATACGTATCATCTTTCTTTGCTTTGGATCCATGGTTGTTTCCCAAAGCTGGTTGGCATCCATTTCACCTAAGCCTTTATAACGTTGGAATGGGTAGCCTGCTTTTAGTCCTAGTTGTTTCTTTAAGACTTCGAGTTGGGCATCGTTATAGGCATAATATGCGCTTCCTTTATAATCAATTTTATATAGAGGAGGTTGAGCAATATAGACATGTCCTTCATCTAGAAGAGGACGCATAAATCTATAGAAGAATGTTAACAATAAGATTCTGATATGATCGCCATCGACGTCAGCATCGGTCATGATGACAATCTTGTTATATCTAATCTTGGTAACATCAAAGTTTTCTCTAATACCAGCCCCAATAGCGGTGATCATGTTACCAATTTCGGCATTGGCCCAGATTCTTTCTTCCCTAGCCTTTTCAACATTAAGGATCTTACCTCTTAAAGGAAGAATGGCTTGGGTTTCTCTATCTCTGCCATTTTTAGCACTGCCACCTGCAGAATTACCTTCGACTATATATAATTCACAGATTTCCGGATCTTTAGATGAGCAGTCTGCTAATTTGCCCGGGAGAGTAGTGAGTTCCATTGAACTCTTACGAATTCTTTCTCTAGCAGCTTGAGCAGCATTCCTTGCTTTTGTTGCAAGACGAATCTTTTCGATTATTTCCTTGGCTTCGTTTGGATTTTCATATAGCCATTGGCTTAATCCATCTCCGACGACAGTAGAAACAATCTTTCTAACTTCAGAGTTACCAAGTTTAGTCTTGGTTTGTCCTTCATATTGTGGGTTAGGATGTTTAACGGAAACAACAGCAGTCAAACCTTCACGGCAATCGTTCCCACTAAACCTTTCTTCATCCTCTTTTAGAAGTTTTTGTTTTAATGCGTAGTCGTTAATTATTCTACCTAAAGCAAGGTTCAAACCTTCAACATGGGTTCCACCTTCTTTAGTAGAAATGTTATTGCAGAAAGAGTAAATACCGTTTTGATCATAGGAATCAGTCCATTGAAGAGCAACTTCGGCATAGATTCTTTCTTTAGTTTCTCCATCTGCTAAAGTAACTTCTTCAGCACCTTGACAATAGATTGGTTCAGGTGGGAGTTTTACTAATTTATTAACATCGATGTAGGAAACATATTCGCGGATACCGCCATCATATTTAAATGTTTCAGTGACAGGAGTTTCTTCACGTAAATCGGTTAAAGTGATTTTGATTCCGCCATTAAGGAAGGCCATTTGCCTCATGTGGTTCTTGATGGTCTCGTAATTGTAGATAGTTGTTTCGGTAAAGATTGTTGGGTCAGGCTTAAAGGAAACGGTTGTACCTCTTTCTTCTTCGGTCGAATCCCCAATTCTAGCTAAATGACCTACTGGATGGCCTCCATTTTCAAAACGAAGGAAGAATTTGCCTCCGTCTCTACAAACGGTGACATCCATCCATTCGGATAAAGCATTAACTACAGAAGCACCGACACCATGCAAACCGCCGGATACCTTATATCCACCCTCTCCGCCGAATTTACCACCAGCGTGAAGGATTGTATAAACGGTTTCAACACCAGACAATCCGGATTTAGCAACCTTGTCAACAGGTACGCCACGACCGTCATCTCTTACGGTGATGGAGTTGTCTTTGTTAATTGTTACTTCGATATTTTTACAATATCCAGCCAAAGCTTCGTCGATTGAGTTATCGACAATTTCCCACACAAGGTGGTGAAGACCAGCCGAAGCAGTGGTAGCAATATACATACCAGGACGTTTCCTGACGGCTTCAAGTCCTTCAAGAACTTGAATATCGCTTCCGCTATAGTCAGCCTTTGCTTTTTCTAGGGCTTTTTCGTTAGTCACGTCTTCTTTTTTGTAAGTGAAGCGATCTTCTTCATTTACAATTTCTTTTGAAGCGGACTCGTTTTTTTCTTGCTCTGCCATTTGATTACCTCCTCTTGGCATTATTCGCGGCAACTTCAATTACTGAAGCACCTTCGATTTCTAATTTTGTAGCGGTTATAAACACCTGAGAGAATTTCTTTACGATGTTTAGTAACCTTTCGACGTGATTTTTATCAAGTTCGCTAGTCACGTCATCTAGCACACATATCGGCTTTTTCTCTTTGCTTTCTATTAAAAGGTAAGGGATTAACTTAACCGCCAATGAAGCAATTCGATTTTCCCCTTGGCTTCCATATAGCCCAACATCTTGCCCATCCATCTTGAAACAAAAGTCTTCTCGATGTATCCCAACACTAGTTTGGCGACGGGACAAATCTGATTCCAGGGCGTCTAGGTAGGCTTTTTTCATGGATTCGATTAAATTATCGGTTTGACTTACAAAAGGCTTGTAAACAATGTTGCATCGCTTCTTGTCGCCTCCTAGTCTTTCCATGAATGAAGGGAGAAGAGAATTAATAGAAGAAACATAATCAACCCTATATTTGATTATTGGCCCTGACAGTTTGATCATCTGCTCCGTGAGTACATTAAGCAAATCTAGGTTTGGATTGTCCTGCTTCAGTAAGGCATTTCTTTCTTTTAGCAATTTTGAATACCCACCGATTAGGGTTAGATATTCGTCATACTTTTTAGAAATCGCCACATCCAGGAAATTTCTCCTTTCGGAAGGGGGTGAACGGAATAACCGCGTATCATTAGGAGAGAAGACTATGACATTTACCAATTTAGATAAATCCGACAATCTTCTTATTTGGTTTCCGTTGATTCTTATCTTCTTGGCATTCTTTTCAATCCTAATCTCTATTTGACGATGAAGTTCGCCTTCGCTAATGGAAGCATTTATCAAAGCGAACTCTTTGCCGTCTTTAATAAGGTTCCTATCATCAAGAGTCCTCCAACTCCTAGCTAAAGAAAGATAATAGATAGCCTCGGCAAGATTAGTTTTTCCCACCGCGTTCTCGCCAACGATGAGGTTTAGCCCAGAAGATAAATCCAAGTCGAGATAATCGTAGCTCCGAAAGTTTCTAAGCTCGATATGATTCAAGATCATTTTGTAATTGCAAATGTTTCACTTCCAATTACAACTAGATAGCCAGGGTAAAGTTTCCTGCCTCTTCGATTGTCTTCTTCTCCGTTAACTAGAACTTTGTTAGAAGCAAGGAAGAGCTTGGCCTCACCACCGTGGTCAATTATCGAAGCGAGTTTCAATAGTTGCCCTAAAGTGATGTAATCGGTTGTGATTTTTATTTCTTTTTGCGACTTCATTTTTAGACCTTTTTACACAATATATAGTTTACTACGTAGTAGTAAAAAATGGTAGAGAAATTTCTACCATTTTCCAAAGATTTTTTAAGGTTTTTTATTAATAGGTTCTCATTGGGGTAATGAGTTCGACAACGGAGTCATCTTTTTGGTTTTTAACAACAAATGGTTTCATTTCGGCTTGGAAGCAAAGCATTACATCTTCACTCTTTAAAGCCTTGATTGCATCAACTACAAACAGAGAGTTAAAGGAGACTTCTAACTTCTCGCCAGTATATTGGAAAGTTTGGATATGTTCATTAGCGGTTCCGTTTTCTTGACTCTTGACCGAGATTTCAACGGAATCTTCACCCATTGAGAGTTTAACAACAGATTCTCTATCGCTAGCTAAGACAGCGACTCTTCCCATGGCTGCTAGAAGCTCTTGGGCATTTACTTCGAGGAAATAGTTGAAGGTAGCAGGAATTATCGACCTAGTGACCGGATAATCGCCAGGAACCAAAGAAGAAGAAACAACGGTATTATCGAATGTAAACAAAGCCTTCTTGTCAGAAATTGCAACTTCTACAGTTCTAGCGGTCTCAAACATCCTGACAATATCTAGCAAGGCTCTCGCCGGTATATTGCATTTGAACCTGATTTCAGAATCTAAATCAACGCTCTTTCTAGATAATCTAGCAGAGTCAGTAGCAGTGGCTACCAATTTTCCTTCAGCTGCTTCTAGATTCAAAGCGGTCAAAATAAAGCGCTGTTCCTTGTTAGAAGCGGCGAATGCGCTTTGTTCGACTAATTCAATCAAAGAAGAACAAGGCATTGTAAATACGGTGCCTGTAGGCTCTAAATCGATATCCGGGTATTCATCGGCTGAAGAACAATTCAACTTGAATACAGATCTGCCATCATCGATTTTAGCGGTGGAGTTATCAATGAAATCTAATTTGATAGTTTCGCCTTCTAGTCTTCTAATGACTTCGATTAGCAAATGAGCATTGATCAAAGCAGATCCTTGAATAGGATTGGTAATGATTTCTTTTTCCCCAATCATGTATGGGACTGTGGATTTTATCGTAATGCTAGAATTAGAACCAATTATTTCCAATCCTTTTTCGTTTAGTTCAAGTCTCAAACCGGCTAATACAGCATTAGCGTTTTTTGGGGATATGGCTTTGCCTGCACTTAGCAAGGCTTTTAGAAATTGTTCTTTGTTAACATTTAAACGCATACGACACCTCTTTATATATAATCTATTTTTATTTATTAAAGAATGTTAATAATAAGCATTGTGGGAATTGTGGATAACTTTAATTTTCCGTCTTCGTAATGATACCACAGTCATCCATTTTCTTAAACCTTTTATTTATAAAATAAACATCTTAGGAAAGTTTCTTTTTTAACTCGGCAATAGCTATCAACATATCAGGGTCAGTTTTCAACGAGTTTTCCACTTTTTTTACACCACTCATAACAGTTGCATGATCTTTTCCGCCAAACGTTTCTCCTATTTTTATGAATGGAGTATCGAGCAGAAGCCTGTCTAAATACATTGCAATATGTCTAGCCATAGCGATTCTCGATGTTCTTATCTTTCCGGTAAGCTGAGAGGGGGTTAATGAGTAATAATCCGCAACTCCGGCGATGATTTTATCTTCCGTCAAGCGCTTGGATGGACTAATCGTAGCATTTAACGTCTTAATAGCAGCCGTTGCTTCGTTCATCGTTATCTTGTTCGTGTTCTTCATACTTATTGAGCAGAAGATTAACCTATTCAATGCGCCTTCTAGTTCTCTTACGTTAGAAGAAAATCCTTGGGCAATATATGTGATAACTTCATCATCGAAATCATTTACATCGAGTCCGCCAGCCTCTATTTTTGAAAGCAATATTTGTTTGCTTGTTTCTAAATCAGGTTTTTCTATTGACAAAACAAGACCTTGTGAAAATCTAGTTTTCAGCCTATCGTCTAAGCCGTCTAGTTTGCTTGGGTCTTGATCGGAGGTTATAACAATTTGCTTACCTTTTGAGACAAGGGTGGAAAAGACGACGAAAAACATTTCCATTGTCTTCTTTTTCCCGATTATAAATTGGATATCGTCAATCAAGAATGCGTCGACATCATTTTTGAAGAATTGAACCAAAGATTGGTCTTCTTTATATGTTGTGGCAAACTTTATATATTCATCAACGAAATCAGACGCAGAGATATATAAAACCTTGTAATTTGGATACTTTTCTAATATTCCATTACCGATTGCGTGTAATAAATGGGTTTTACCTAAACCTGAGTCGCTATGCAAAAGTAGTGGGTTGTAGAGCTGTCCTGGAGTATTGGCTATCATAACTGCGGCTTGATAAGCTTCTCTATTAGATGGACCCGTTACAAAACTCTCGAAAGTGTATTTTGGATTCAGCTTGCTATCTTTGAAAAATGCAGGCTCTTCTTTGATGACTTCTTTCTTGCTTTTAATTTCATCAAAAGTAACGAATTTCAATTCAAAATGTGTACCTGTAATTTCATCTAAGGTTGACGAAACTAATTTGCTGTATTTTTTATCAATAATCGTCGCACCTAAGTTTGATGAACAAGCAATTTTCATTACATCCTTATCAATTTCTGCGATTTTTGAATCGGCGAAAAATGACTGAAAAATACGCCCTCCATCCGATTGGGATTCTAAACTTTTATTTATCTTTTCGAGGACCATTGTCCATATATTACTTAATTGTGATACCGAGTCTGACATAATTTGCTCCTGTAAAATTAAATCATTTTTATAATAAAAAGATAGTAAAAAAAATTGACCAAATTGATTTTTCCACAATAAATACTCTTTTTAACGTTGATTTAAAGCGAAAAACTACTCTTTCCACATCTTTTTATTGTGGACAAATTGTGGAAAAGTAAATAGGTGATTTTTGATTGTGGAAAACTATATAAACTTTGAAGTTATTAACAATCATTCTTAGTCTGAAAATATCGTGAAAGAGCCTATATTTTTTAATTATTCACATTATTCACAATTTGCAATTCACAATGCATGTGGAAAGTGTTTCACGCTATGTTTCACGATGTTGATAACATGTTTTGATTGTGGATAACTTTTCTTTGCTTTTGTGATTTGTTGAAATTCACCTTAAAAATTGTCTAGAAAAACTCTTACGCGCGTACACTCGTAGTTGTAGTTAAAAGTTTCAATCCGTATAATAACCCTTGCATCCAATTTAGGAGGATTACGCTAATGAAAAAAACTTACCAACCTTCAAAGAAGAAACATGCCAACAAGGCTGGCTTCCGTGCCAGAATGGCTACTGCTTCCGGACGCAAGGTTATTGCAAAGCGCCGTGCAAAAGGACGCGTCAGAGTCGCTGACTAATTCCCATGAAGAAGGCGCTTCGAATTAAAAAACATTCAGAATTTGACTTGATAATCAAAAACGGAAAAAAACTAAAGTCTAAGAATTTCTCTGTTTATTACCAAGCCGCGCCTATTGATCAGAATTTTACTAGAATCGGCTTGGCTATTGGAAAAGCTAATGGCCATGCCGTTACTAGGGTCAGGGAAAAAAGGCAAGTTAGGGCAATGCTTGCTTCTAGAAATGACTACTCATTGCCTGTAAATATCATCATTACAATTCACCCTTGCTACAGAGAGGATGAATTTCAAAATAATGAAAGGGAGCTCAATTCCCTTCTAGATAATGTTAAGGAAAAAATCAATTGAAAAAGTTATCCCATAAAAAGATATTCATTGGTTTGGCAGCCCTTCTAGGCACGGGGTTGCTAGCTGGTTGTACAGCTAACTTTTGTTCTGAAGAAGACCAAGCCCAAATGGCTTATCCTTACGAACAAGGTGTTACTGTCTATCTAAGCAAAAATGAATATGACACGTTAAAAAGTGCTGATGAAACAAGGGCTTTAATCGAAGAAGAAGAAAGCCAAGGTATCGCAGGTCCTGCTTTTGTTAACTCTGCCGGTACCGCAATTAACGAAGACATCTATAAATACGTTCCATATAAGCTTAACGACAATAAGCAAATAGAATTTACTGCTGCGAAGTCTACTTTCCTTCAAAGTATAATTTCTAGTGCTTATAAAAGTGGATTGGTAATGCCTTCTTTAAAATACTGGGCAAGCATTGATAACTATGTCTTACAAGCTTCTACTTATCTTGCTGAAACAGGGAAGGCTTATACTGTTGGACAAACCGCATCTGAAGAGTTCATCAAAGGCTTAACTGCAACTATTCCTTCAAAGGGTGAAGACAAGGTTGTTAACCCTTATATCGAATCCAATTACAACGGTGGTTCTAATGTCGAAGTTAATGAAAAATCCATTTTAAGAAGAAATGGCTATGTTAAGTTCTCTGGCCGAGGTGGTTCGCTTTGGGGCTATTGGACTAGTTGGAATGCTGAACTTTATAAGAGCAGCGATCCATCCTTAGGAATGGATAATGTTCCTACTAAAGATTTCACTGATTATTACAAATCCCAAGTAGCAACCAAGGTTAATCAAAATCGTTCTTGTATTGCTACCCAAGAAGGTCAATTCGGTCATTATGGAAATTCTTCCGACTGGGAAGTAAATATCTCTAAGAAAGACTGGGGATATGCCTGGAGCAAAGGCTTCCTTGAAGGGCTACTTGTCTATCCAGTTTCTTGGTTAGTTGATACTTTCGCTTATGGAATGGATCAAAACTTAACTGGTGTTGGACAGATTTGGGCTATTGTATTCGTTACTTTAATAGTCAGGTGTTTACTATTGTTGGTATCTTTCCGTTCAACAATGGATTCCCAAAAGATGCAAGCCTTGCAGCCTGAACTTGCTAAACTCCAAGCTAAATATCCAAATTCCAATACAAATCAAGCCGAAAAGCAAAGACTCGCAACTGAGCAAATGGCTTTGTATAAACGTCATAAGATTAAGCCGTTTAGGCAAATTCTTATACTCATTGTTCAATTCCCTGTGTTCATCTGTGTTTGGTCTGGCTTACAAGGTTCAGCCGCCTTATCTAGTGGTGAATTCCTTGGAATGAGACTATCCGATAATATCTCAAGCATATTATTTAATGTAAAAGGTACTTGGTATCTTAATGAAAATGGCTGGTGGACAGCTTTAGTCTTATTCATATTGATGGCTGCTACCCAGGTTGTGGCTATGATGCTTCCACGTATAATTAGTAAATCTCAAACCAAGAAGATGGCTAAATTATCCGCTAATCCGGCTCAAACCGATTCTCAAAAACAAATGAAATGGGTATCTATCTTCATGCTGGTATTTACCATTATCATGGGATTCATGCTTCCATCCGCTATGGGAGTCTATTGGTTAATTGGTGGTTTAATTTCCATGATTCAAACCTTGATTACCCAATTGGTAATCTCAAAAAAATCAAAAGAAAAAAGAGGTACGAAATAAATGAAAACTTTTACTGCTAAAACAATAGAAGAAGCTGTTGCCGAAGCTTGTGCAGAATTAAACGTCTCTGAAAAAATTCTTTCTTATGAAGTTAAGGAAGAGAAGAAGGGTTTATTCAAAAAGAGCGCAACTATCAATGTTTTTGATAAAGATGATGTTGCTGAATATGCTGTTGAATACATAAAGAAATCACTTTATGCCTTAGGCGTTCAAGTTTCCGCTGAATCAGTTATCGAAGAAGACATCATCAAGATTACTATTGATTCTGACCACAATCCTATATTAATAGGAAGAAACGGCAAGACTTTACAAGCCTTAAATGAATTAACTAAATTAGCTGTTTCTAACAAATTCCGTCATCGTCATAGAATCCTTCTTGATGTTGGCGGATATAAAGAAGATAAATATTCTAGAGTCGAACGTATTGCAAGAAGAGCTGCTAGGGAAGTTATCAAGACCAAAGTTGATGTCCAACTTGATCCAATGACTCCAGATGAAAGACGCGTTGTTCACGGCTGCCTTTCAAAAATGGAACATATCAAAACCGAATCAACTGGCGAAGGACCATCTAGAGCCGTCTGCATTAAATACGTTGATTAATTAATTAAAGGCTGATTCGTCAGCCTTTATTCTTATATATGGATTATAATTTAGAAGATGGAACCAATTATTGCTTTAGCGACACCTCCATTTAAATCAGCCTTGGCTTTGCTTCGTCTTAGTGGCGATGGTCTTTTTGGTATCGTCTCCAAGTTCATAAATAAAGAAATTGGTGCTGGTTTTAAAAGAAAAATGATACATGGGTCTATTATTTTTAAAAATAAACCAATAGATGATGTAATGCTTTTTTGTTACGAACCAGAATGTTCTATGACTGGAGAAGAGGTGGTTGAGATAACTTGTCACGGTTCAATGGTTATAGTAAAAGAAATAGTAGAAGCCTTTCTTTCTAACGGGGTTAGATATGCGGAAAGAGGGGAATTTTCTGCCAGGGCGTTCTATTTCGGCAAGATGGATTTAATTGAAGCCGAAAGTGTGAATGATTTAATTAATGCGTCTACTAAAGAAGCAAAAGACCTTGCTCTTCTTTCTTATTTAGGAAAAGTATCGCCTTTATTAACTCCTTTAAAAAATAAAATTAGTGAGCTTTTGGCAAAACTAGAAGTAAATATTGATTTCCCTGAATACGAAGATATTGAAGAAACTAGTTATGAAGACGTTATATCTTCTTGTAATGAATTACGTTCTTCTTTGTCTACCCTTATAAAAGAAGGAAATGAAGGAAAGATAATTAGAGAAGGAGTAAAGGTTGCAATTGTAGGAGAACCTAATGTCGGCAAGTCCTCAATCCTAAATGCCTTATTAAATGAAGATAAGGCTATTGTAACTCCAATCCCAGGTACAACTAGAGATGTAATAGAAGGCTATTGCTCTTTTAATGGAGTACCTTTTATATTGCTAGATACAGCAGGCATTAGAGAAAGCAATGAAGTTGTTGAAAACATAGGTATCGAAAGAAGTAAGAAATCTATTGCTGATTCAGATATGGTTTTATTGATTTCTGATACACGGGATTGCTCTTTTGAAAAGGAAATAGAAGAACTTAGCAAGGGAAAAATCCTATTAAAAATCAAAAACAAATCTGATTTGATGGACAAAAAAGAAGAGGGGTATGTATATATCTCCGCTATAAAAAAGGATATTGAGCCTTTGAAAAAGGCGATGTTTGATTCTCTTAATCTAAGTGAGAAATCTTTTTCCAATCCATCTTTTTCAAATGAAAGGGAATTATCTTTATTAAGAAAAATAGATTCCGAACTAGAACAAATTATCTCAGATTGTAAATCTAGGCAGCCCATTGATCTAATTTCCTCTTCTTTGCTTAATGCATATAACTATGTAAGAGAATTATTCGGAGAAGATCCAACCCATGATTTAAGCGATGAAATCTTCTCTAGATTCTGTGTGGGGAAATGAAATGAATTTTGTTGATTCGCATTGTCATCTTAATGATGAAAGATTCAAAGATAATGTAGATGAAGTAGTTGCATCTTCATTTAAAGCAGGGGTTACTACTATTTTAGTTGTCGGATATGACTTAGAAAGTTCATTAAAGGCTATAGAAATCGCCTCTAGACATGAAGGGGTCTATGCTGCCATCGGATTTCATCCTGAAAATTTAGAAAATGTAAGCGATGATAATCTAAACAAAATAAAAGAACTCTGCAAAAACCCAAAAGTCATAGCCATTGGAGAAATCGGATTAGATTATCATTGGTATAAAGAGCAAAAGGATAGGGATAACCAAAAAATATGGTTTATCAAGCAACTAAAAATGGCGGACGAACTTGACTTGCCTGTTTCAATCCATTGTAGAGAAGCCGTTCAAGACACTTTTGATATATTAAAAGAATACACGCCTCAAGCAAAAGGCGTTTTACATTGCTATTCTGGCTCGGTAGAAATGATGAAGGAATTTGAAAAGCTAGGTTATTATTTTGGCTTTGATGGGCCTATAACATATAAGAATTCAATCGTTCCAAAACAGTGTGTCAAAGAAGTTTCTATTGATAGAATTCTTTCAGAAACCGACTGCCCTTATTTACCTCCGGTTCCGTTTAGGGGCCAAACAAATTATCCAGAATACATCCCATATATAGTAAGACAAATGTCAGAAATTAAGGAAATTTCTCTTGACATTTTAAGCAAAAAAATACAAGACAATTTCTATAAATTGTTCCACGTGAAACCATGAGCAAGACAGTGATAAATGCCCTAATTGTAGTAGAAGGCACTACCGATGTATCCTTATTGACTTCTTTTCTTGATGCGGAGATAGTTACCACCAATGGCTCAGACGTTCCACGTGAAACAATAGACTACATTTTAGAGGCATCGAAAAGGAAAGACGTTATAGTATTAACCGATCCAGATTATCCAGGAAAAAGGATAAGGGATGTGCTAGATCAACATATTCCAAATTTAAAACACGCTTATATTCCAAAAGAAAAAGCCATCAAACATCATAAGGTTGGGGTAGCGGAGTCTGATAAGGAAACAATTCTAGATGCCTTGTCGCACATTACTATTACTAAATCGCCTACTCCAGGAAATCTAACCTATTTAGACCTTCTTGAACTTAAGCTAGTAGGTGAGAATAGCAGGGTTAACAAAGAAAATGTAGAGGCTCATTTCCATTTAGGATACGGAAACGGAAAGACATTGTTAAAAAGACTAAATGCAATGAATATAGATAGGAAACAATTGGAGGAATTTATTAATGGATGCAAATAAATATTTTGAAGAAATAGAACAATTAAAATTCCTTGCCAAAAAAGAAGTTGGCCAAAATTTTCTTATCGACAAAGAAAAGGCCTCCCTTATTGTTTCTAGTCTTGAATTAACTGAAAAAGATAATGTTTTAGAGATTGGTTGTGGGGCTGGTTCGTTGTCTTACTATTTATCTTTTGGACCTGCAAAAGCAACTCTTGTTGATATAGACGAAGCTATGATTACCAAATTAAAAAACGACTTCCAAAACAATGAATTTTTAAAAATTGAAATGGGAAATGCGCTGAAAATTGATTATTCATCCTATTCTAAAGTTGTTGGTAATTTACCCTATTACATTACGTCTGCTTTGATAGAAAAGGCTTTACTAGAAGCAAAGAACGCTACTAGGTTTGTCTTTATGATTCAAAAGGAAGCAGCTGATAGAATATTAGCAAAAACAAATACCAAGGATTATTCCCCTTTAAACATTCTTCTTACTTTAAGAGGGAAAACAACAAAGCTATTTAATGTTAACAAGAATTGCTTTTCCCCTCGTCCGCATGTTGATTCAACAGTCATAAAAATAGATTTAGATACGAATTTTGATGAAAACGTCCTTAAAGCGTATAAACTATCTCAGTCGCTATTTTTAAAACGGAGGAAAACAATCTACAATAATTTGAAGGATTTATTACAAGATGAAGACAAAACGAAAGCCTTGCTTCAAGAATGCAATATTCCATTAAATTATAGGCCAGAGCAAATTTCCCCTGAGCAATATCTTCTTTTATCAAATAGAAAACAGTTATTAAAATAAGGATTTATATATGGACATTAAGTCATACGCCAAGATTAATCTTTCGTTAAAAATATTGGGAACATTAGATGATGGGTATCATGAATTAGACATGATAAACCTTCCTTTGGAATTGCATGATGTCATTGAAATAAACAAGATTTATAGCAACGACACCTATATTACTTGCGATGATTTCCGTTTAATGAGCGCTAAAGCTAATCTATGCAAAAAAGCTACTGACGCCTTAAGAAAAGCATGCGGATTCAAAGAAAATTTCCTTATCCATATTCATAAAGAGATTCCTTTTGCTGCTGGACTAGGTGGTGGTTCTTCTAATGCTGCTGCTGTCTTAATCGCATTAAACAAGATGCTTAAACTCAATCTTTCCGATGAACAATTATGTGAGATTGGATTAACAATTGGGGCAGATGTTCCGTTTTTCATCCATAACATCCCTTCTAGAGTTGGGGGAATCGGAGAAAAGAACGAACCCATTAAGCTATTAAAGCCTTTTTATGTATTAATTGTTAAACCAGAAGAAGGCTTATCTACAAAAGAAGTTTATTCTAACTATAAAGGAGAGAGCATCCGTATTGATACAGAGGGTGTTATAAAAGGTTTAGAAACTGCTGATGAGAATCTAATTGCTAGAAGTATCGGCAATGATTTAATGCCTCCTGCAGTCTATCTTTTGCCTAAAGTAGGGGAAATATATTCCTCATTAGTCAAGGATGGGTTTAAAATAGTCTCAATGTCAGGATCCGGATCTAGCTTATTTGCTATGTCTTTTGACCTTAAGAAAATGAAAGAGGCCCAAAGGAAATATGAAAAGCTTGGATACATTTCCGTTTTGACTAAAACACTTATGGGAGGAGCTAATAAATGAACAAACACGCAATAATACTAGCGGCCGGTAAGGGCACTAGAATGAAATCCAAAAGAGATGAGATGTCTAAAGTCTCTTTTCCTATTTTAGGCCGTCCAATGGTCAAATATGTTTTGGAAGCGTTAAAACCATTAGGGTTTGAAGAAATAGTCACCATCGTTGGATTTGGTGGAGAAATGACTTCATCTATAGTTTCTAAAGACTCTAAAGTTGTCTGGCAAAAAGAACAAAAAGGAACCGGGCATGCCATTATGATGACTGCTCCAGTTTTAAAAGATAAAGATGGCATTACTATTGTTTGCTGCGGCGATACCCCTTTATTAACAAGTAAAACCTTAGGTGCTTTGCTAAAGGCACATGAAGAAAATGGCAATGATTTAACCATTTTAACCGCATTCATGGATGATCCTACAGGATATGGACGTATTTATCTAGAAAACGGTCAAGTTAAGAAAATTATCGAGCAAAGAGACTGCACGCCTGAAGAAGCTAAAATCAATGAAGTTAATGCAGGGGTGTATGTATTCGACAATAAAGAACTATTTAGGGACCTAGATAGACTGACCCCATCAAATGCCGCTCATGAATATTATTTAACCGACGTTATTGGCTTATTCGCAGGAGATGGCAAGAAAGTCGGTTCATTCTCAATTGATGATTTAGATGAAACAATGGGTGTTAATGATAGATATCATTTATCAATCGCTGCTAAAAAGATTCAAGAAAGAATCAATAAGGAACTAATGCTTTCTGGAGTAACTATTGAAGATCCTGAAACAACATATATTTCTCCTGATTCAACAGTCGGAGCAGATACGACTATAAGGCCTAATACATTCATAATGAATGGTTCTACAATAGGTGAAGGAAACGTTATAGGTCCTAATACATATTTAGATAACGTACATATAGGAAACGATAACGTTGTTGAATTTAAAAATCTTAAGGGCATTACCCTAAAAGATTCGGAAATGAAATAAATTAAGTGGCTAGCAAAAAACTAGCCATTTTTTAAATTCGATTAACCCCTTACATCATATTTATTATTTAAATAGTAAAAAAGAGCCACCTTTCGGCAGCTCTAATTTGATTGTTTAACCAGCTAATTACTTAGCGGCTTTTTCTCTTTCGTGAACGATGTTAGCTTGTGCAGCGGCAAGTCTAGCAAGTGGGACACGGAATGGTGAACAGGAGACATAATCTAGTCCAACGGCATCATAGAACATGATGGAAGCTGGATCGCCACCGGTTTCACCACAGACACCGACTACTAGGTCTTTTCTAGTTGCACGGCCACGTTCGACGGCAATCTTGACTAATTCGCCAACACCTTCGACGTCGATGGTTTGGAATGGATCGAATTCATAAATCTTCTTGTCATAGTAGTAATTTAAGAATTGTCCGGAGTCATCACGGGAGAAGCCCATGGTTAATTGGGTCAAGTCGTTGGTTCCGAAGGAGAAGAATTCAGCTTCTTTGGCAATGTTGCCAGCTTGTAAAGCTCCCCTTGGAACTTCGATCATGGTACCAACGTGGTAGACAAGAGTCTTGCCTTCCTTCTTCATTTCGTTTTCGACTGCTTCGACAACTACGTTCTTAGCAAACTTGAATTCTTTTAATTCGCCGGTGAGAGGAATCATGATTTCAGGTTCAACATCTTTGCCTAATTCCTTGCTGGCTTTGATAGCAGCTTGGATGATAGCAGTAGCTTGCATACGATAGATTTCTGGATAGGCAACGCATAGACGTACACCACGGAAACCCATCATTGGGTTAGCTTGTTGTAATTGATTGATTCTATCGCGAACCTTTTGTTCGGAGACATTAAGCTTTTCGGCTAAGTCTTTGATGTTTTTGGCATCATCGATAGTTGGTAAGAATTCGTGTAGTGGTGGATCGAGTAAACGGATGCAGACCATATCGTCTGGTGCAGACATATACATATGGTAGAAGTCGTCAACTTGATATGGACGGATTCTTTCTAGGGCAGCTTCACGTTGTTCGACTGTTTCAGAAAGAATCATGGAACGCATGTTAAGGATACGGTCATCGGCAAAGAACATACGTTCGGTACGGCATAGACCAATACCTTCGGCACCGAATTGATGTGCATTATCGGCATCAAGTGGGGTGTTGCAGTTAGCACGGATCTTTAGTCTACGATACTTATCGGCCCAAGCCATCATACGGCCAAAGTCGCCACCTAAGTCGGCTGGAACCATCTTGATTTCGCCTTCATAGACGTAACCGGTGGAACCATTGACGGAGATAACATCACCTTCGTGATAGACTTTGCCGCCAATGCTCATGGTCTTTTCTTCTTCGTTGATTATGGCATCGGTGCATCCTGCAACGCAGCATTTACCCATGGAACGGGCAACAACGGCAGCGTGGCTAGTCATACCACCTCTAGCAGTGACGATAGCTTCGGAATTAACCATACCGATGATATCTTCTGGAGAAGTTTCGGCACGGCAGAGAACAACTTTAACTCCCTTATCGTGTAATTCTTTACATTCTTCAGCAGTGAAGACAATCTTACCGGTTCCGGCACCCGGGGAGGCTGGGAGACCTTTTAAGATTGGTTCGTGTTTCTTTAAGTCAGCTTCGTCGAAAGTTGGGTGTAGCAAGTCATTGAGTTGCTTTGGTTCGACTCTTAAGCAAGCTTCCTTTTCATCGATTAAACCTTCGTCAACTAAGTCGCAGGCAATCTTTAAAGCAGCTCTGGCGGTTCTTTTACCATTACGGGTTTGTAAGAAGTAGAGCTTGCCTTTTTCGATGGTGTATTCCATGTCTTGCATATCGTGGAAGTAGTTTTCCATTCTCTTGATGGTTTCCATGAATTGCTTATAGACTTCTGGCATTCTCTTTTCGAGTTCCTCGATGTGGAGAGGGGTACGTACACCAGCAACGACGTCTTCGCCTTGAGCGTTTGGTAAGAATTCTGCATAAATCTTCTTTTCACCGGTGGATGGGTTTCTAGAGAAAGCAACACCAGTACCAGAATCTTCGCCCATGTTACCAAATACCATGGTTTGAACGTTAACGGCGGTTCCCCATTCATATGGGATACCGTTCATTTGACGATAAACGTTAGCACGTGGGTTGTCCCAGCTGCGGAAGACAGCGGCGATAGCTTCTTTTAATTGGACATATGGATCGGTTGGGAAATCTTCACCAAATGTTTCTTTGTAGTAGGCCTTGTAGGCTTTTACGAGTTCCTTTAATTGTGGAACGGTGACTTCGGTATCAAGCTTGTAGCCATTGTCTTTCTTGATTTGGTCAAGCATGGCATCCATCTTGGTACGTGGATGTCCTTTGGCGATGTTGGTGAACATCAAGATGAAACGACGATAGGAGTCCCAAGCAAATCTTTCATTGCCGGTTCCTTCGACTAATTCTTTAACGGTTTCATCATTTAAACCAAGGTTAAGAATTGTATCCATCATGCCTGGCATGGACATACGGGCACCAGATCTAACAGAAACTAGAAGAGGTAATCCTTTTCCGCCACCAAAGGCTTTTCCATCGATTTCTTCGATTTGATGGATGTGGGCGACAACGTCGTCCCAAACGAAATCAGGAATCTTTTTACCGGATTCGTAATAGAGATTGCAGGCTTCGGTAGTAACGGTGAATCCAGCTGGAATATTTACTCCAGCGGCAGTCATCTCGGCTAGACCGTTGCCTTTTCCTCCAAGAATGTCCTTGCCTAAATGGGCTTCATGGGCTTCTTTGAAGGAATAAACATATTTCTTTTCTGCCATTGTATCCTCCTAATGACAATTTAATAAAGGGTTTTTAAACCCAGCGGATAAATCTTACCACATATAGGGCCTTCTAAAGAAGATAAAATTAATATGTTTCTTATAAAGAAAAGCCTAAAAAAGAGACATGTGCTTTACTTTAGTAAAATAAAACTATCTTCATTAGGCGAAAATTTATCTATAATTAAGCCTGGAAAAAAGAGAATGAAAATGGAACAGTCTAATTTAATTCTAACGATAGATTTTGGAACACAGTCGGTACGTGTATCGATATTTGATAGAAACGGGAATGCTCTTGCCTGCGAAAAGCAAACCTATGAACCAGCTTATTTTTCTTCTAAACCAGGTTATGCTGAACAAGATCCAGCTTATTATTATGAATGTTTATGCAAGTGTTCCCAAAGAATAAGCAAAAATAAAGATTTGATGAAAAGAGTCAAAGGTATTACGATGACTTGCTTTAGAGATTCTGCTGTTTTGTTAGACAAAGACAATAAAGTAATCCGCCCGATGATACTTTGGCTAGACCAAAGATATGCAAAATGCGAAAAGCCACTTCCTTTGTTTTCTAGATTAGCATTTGGGCTTGTTGGAATGTCTGCTGTTATCCAAATGAATAGAAGAAGGACAGTTGCTAACTGGGTTAAAGAAAATGAACCAGAGAATTTCGCTCGTATCGATAAATATGTCGCCTTGTCGACTTATTTTAATTACAAATTGACTGGTAATTTAATCGACTCTGCTTCTGATTACACAGGGCATTACCCATTAAATTACAAGAAAAAGCAATGGTATAAAAAACCAGAAACCCATATGCAGGGTCAAATATTCTCTATTAAGAAAAATCAACTTTGTGAACTAGTTGAATGTGAACGAGAAATTGGACGAATCAGCAAGAAAGCTTCCTTTGAAACTGGACTCCCGGAAGACTTAGTTATTTATGCCTGCGGATCTGATAAATCTTGCGAAACGTTAGGGACAGGTGTCATTAAAGACACAATTTTGTCTATTTCTTTAGGTACTGCATGTTCAGTCGAAACTAGTGTGAATAAGTTCATGTCCCCATCCAAATTCTTTCCTGCCTATCCATCAACCTTGCCTGGCCAATTCAATCTAGATGTACAAGTATATCGTGGATATTGGATGATTAATTGGTTCTTAAAAGAATTTGGTGCGATGAACATTAATGATCTTGTAATTGATGATGTTTACCCTGAAGACTATAACAAAAACCTCTTTAGCATACCTGCTGGTTCTAACGGATTACTTTTGCAACCTTTCTGGGGCTCAAATCTAGATAAACCGGAAGTAAAGGGGTCTATTGTCGGTTTTAGTGATTCAACAACAAGGCTACATGTCTATAAAGCCATAATTGAAGGAATTGATTATGAACTTAGGTTAGCTAGCGAAGGATTTGCCAAAAACCTAAGACATGGGTTCAATGAAATTAGAATCGCCGGGGGCGGTTCTAGATCGGATGAAATTTGCCAAATCACCGCGGATATATTCAATCTTCCAGTTACTAGAGTCCAAACTAATGAAACCTCTTCGTTGGGAGCTGCAATTATTGGCTTCCTCGCTACAAAGGAATTCAAGGATGCAAATGAAGCCATTTCTAGCATGGTTCATCCTTCTATTACGTTTAAGCCAAATAAAGACAATGCGAAGATATATGAAGAACTATATCAAAATTGTTACAAAGGGTTATACCCAAAACTAAAGGATACATATAAGTATTTATTCGACTTCTCTGCAAGAAATAGATAAATAAAAAACCTCTAGTTTCCTAGAGGCCTAAGGATTTAGATTTCTGATAAAGGTTTTTTCATCATCATTCCTAGGAGGATATCTCCGCTAGGAAGTGAGTTTTTGCCTTTTTCGTTCATATTGGTTTTAATTTCTTCTTTTATTAATAAAGTCATTGCTTTAGCAATTGAAGTTGGATCGCCTGCGATGGCATTTCCTTCTTCTTGGGATGTTTTTATTAATGAGATTAGACATTTTTTTAGGTCGTTTTCTTTAACAATCTTTTTTAGATTTGAAGGAATCTCGCTAACGTCAATTAAATCTAACATTATCTTTAAACAATACAAATCATGATTAGTTGCATTTATTAAACTTGAATAATGGGAAGTTAGTATTTTTAAACCATTTGTACCCCCAATTTCATTAGCTTTTTCAATTGGGAAAAGACTAGAATTTTCTAATACAATTTCGTCAATGATATAATTGAAAATATCTTCTTTTGAATCAAAGTAATGGTAAAAGAGACCATGAGAGCATCTTACGGCTTTGGTAATGGTATCTACTGATACATCTCTATAGTCCATGTTGGCGAAAATCTTTAACGCTTTTTCGGTAATTTTTGACTTTCTTCTGTCTTTAACAATTCTATTTTGTTCAGGTGTACGTGGCATTTTTTACTCACTTTCTTCTTAAAAAATATTAGTTACTCGACTGTTTGATTTTTGCAAGGTTTTCTTTCTTTTTACGACTGGATAATTTTATCAATAATAAAGTGGCAATTGCAATTGCAATTAATAAAATTATTCCTATTAGATATTGATACCATTGAGAGGTGTTTGGATTTGAGTAGGCAGGCCATATTTGGTTATTTACAAACATAGCTACTATTGAACCTGCAATAAAGCCAAGCACATATCCATATGTTCCTCTTTTGTGTTTTTCTAGTAGCGACTTCATTACTTTTGAGATAGCAAGGAAGCCTAAAACAACTCCAATTACTAGACACAAAGTCAATAAAAGTCCTGATCCTAATCTATCGTGGTTATGGATTATGGAATTATCTCCAAAATAGATATTTAGTACAGGTTGATATAGGCCAAATATAAACAAGATCATTGCCCCGGATATTCCTGGGATAATGCAAGCAGCAGCAGCGACAAATCCAATCACGATTATAACTATATATACCCACAAGTTTTGGTTTGGATTAGCAAATGCTTCTTCAAACGAAAACCAATTAAATACATATGCCAAAACAGAAAAAACCCCGATTAAAGTAGCGATAATAAAACCAATCGCCATTCTTAAACCATCGTTTTTATTAATTTTCTCTATTCCAGACTCTTTATATATGGTAGGCATACCCCCAATTAAGAACCCCGTGCATATGCAAACAATGATAAAAGGAATGTAGTCCCAACATTTATGCTGGACATATAAAAGCAATATTCCGGAGGCAACCCATCCTATTCCAATTGGAAGAAGAGTAAGAAATGCACGAAGGAAGTTCTTCTTTAAATCATTAATTCCACTGATTAATTTATCATAAATATTAACGATTAATCCTACTGTTCCTGCTGATACACCTGGCAATAATCCAGCCCCTAATGAAGCCCCTTTTGCTAAATCAATAAAAAAATCTTTAACTTTCATGTCTATTATTATCGAATACATATACAAATCATAAAAGTAAATTTTTAAAACAAATAAAAGGAAGTTTATCTTCTTATGTGGTAGTATGTTTGCTATGCAAAGTATTGTTTTATATGTTTCCCAAGTTGGATCCACAAAAAAATATGCAGAAGATATAGCAAAAACTATCTCTGCAGAGGTCATGCCACTAAAGAAATTCAAGTGGAAGAACCTTTCTAATTACAACCTTATCATTTTTGGTGGTTGGGTTATGGGAGGAAAAATAAAAGGACTTGATGATTTCTTATCCCATTATGATGATATGAGCGATAAAAATGTCATGATTTTCTCTTCTGGAATGTCTATTCCGTCAAAAGAAGGAAGACAAGAACTCATCAATTCTAATATCCTTGATTTATATCATGTCCGTTATTACCAATTACGTGGTTCTTTTGATATGTCTAAACTTCCGTTCTTCCAAAGGATGATGATGAAGTACACGATGAATGTTATGCAAAGTAAGCAAGGCGTGTCTAATGCCATGGTTAAAGAAATGATGGAACGTCCTTTTGAATATTACGATCAAGAAGGCGTGGATAAAATTATTAACGTTGCTTCTAAATTGCAAAATATTGTTGAAGTAGATGAGGTTAAGTAATGAAACTTATCGTAGGGTTAGGCAATATAGGCATGCAATATGAAAACACCCGTCATAATATGGGTTTTGCTGTTATTGATAAGTTTGCCGAAATGGTCAAAGTTGATATTGACAGATCTAAATTCAATGGGCTTTATACGATTGTAAAAAATCCTGCCTTTGAAGAGGATTTTATTTTGGCTAAACCTTCTACATATATGAACCTTTCTGGGCAATTCGTCTCACCCATGATGTCATATTTCAAAGTTTCTATCGATGAACTTCTTGTTATTTATGATGATATGGCAATAGAAGAAGGGAAGATTAGATTAAGGCCTTTTGGGTCTAGTGGCTCCCATAATGGAATGAAAAGCATTATCTCTTCTATTGGTAGTGATAAATTTAAACGTATCAGGATTGGAATAGGGGAGCCTCCTCACGGCGGCGCCGATTATGTCCTTTCTAAAATTGATAACGATAGCAGGGAAAAGTTAGACATTGCGACTACTAACGCTTCTAAGGCGATTAGGGATTATCTTCTCCATGATTTTAATTATGCGATGAATCATTATAACAAATGAAGAATAACGATCTTTTTTCTTTAATTGATACATTGCCTTATGTAAGCGCTCTAGATGAAGCAAAAGGCAATTTAATTAGTGATGATACGTTAGGGCCAGCCCTAGCAATTTTATCTTTGTTTAACAAGAAAAAAGACAATTATTGTATAGTTTCTCCTAACCAATATTCTTGCCAAAGACTATATGAATTCTTGCTAAATTTCTTGCCAGAAGAAAATGTTGTTTTCTTTCCATCCGATGAACTTTTGCGGGCAGAAGCATTATCTTCTTCGCTAGAATTGCAATCTCAAAGAATATATGCGATGTATCGTCTATTGGATGATAAAAAGAAGATTTTGGTTACTCATCCTAGCGCTATTCTCCGCTTCCTTCCTTCAAGAAAACAATTTGAAGAAAGAGTTATAAAATTAAAAGTTGGAGACACTTTAGATTTAAAAGAATTCAAAACCAAATTATTAGAAAACGGTTATAAGGTTAATGATAAAATCGAACACTCGCTCCAATTTGCCTATAGGGGCGATATTGTTGATGTTTATTCTGTTTCTTATCTAGATCCAATACGTATCGAATTCTTTGATGACGAAATTGAATCAATACGCTTATTTGATATAGCAACACAGGAATCTAAAAGTACTTTAAAAGAAGTGTCTATCGCCCCAGCCACTGATTTCTTTTTGCCTTCATCGATGTTTGAAGAATTTAAGAAAGCTGCTTTGGATAGACTTTCGAAAGATGAAGAAGAACTTCCTCTAGAACGTTTTAATGATTTAAAAAGAAATCTAGAATCGGTTCTAGAAGATTATCAAAATAACAATTACAAAATATCTTTATATAAATATTATGGGCTAGCAAATAAAGACGCTTCTTCCATTGTAAGCTATTTTGATCCTAGATTTGTCTTCTTTCCAAATTATCCTCAATTCTGTGAATCTTTTTCCTTACTTCAAACTGAGGCAAATCAATATTTTGGAGAACTATTTTACCAAGGGCAATGTCTATCTCATCTAGAACAATATCTAAGTTTAGATAAGGCCTTAAAAGGCATTAAATCGATACACGGGTCCATCTTTTCTACTTCAATTAACGATGTTAGCTTCCCTGTTCATTCAATTTCATTAACAGGTAAATCGATTGCATCTATCTTGCCTACAATCCAGTCTTATCTAACTAGTGCCAATAAAGTCATTATCTGTCTAAAAGAAGAGCAACAAAGAAAAACAATCAAAAGTCTTTTGGAAGATGCCAAATTAGAAATAGAAGAAGTAAATGGATTAGAAATTCCCTCTTCCAGTCTTGCCTTCTCTTCTTTAAATCTTTCGGAAGGATTTGAGATTCCGTTTTTAAAAATTGCATATATTTCTTCAAATGAATTGTTTGGCGCGAGGCGAGTTGCCTCTAGATTTAATTCACGTTTTAAACAAGCGACTATATTAAGAAGTTATGAAGAGTTAAAACCCGGTGATTATGTAGTTCATGAATATAATGGAATCGGTCAGTTCCTTGATATAAAAACAATTGAAATAGAAGGGAAACACAGGGATTTTCTCCATATTGCATATGCCGGGAATGAATTCCTTTATGTTCCTCTTGAACAGTTTAGGTTAGTTAGGAAATATGCAGGACGAGAGGGGGCTAGGCCTCAATTAAGTAGACTTTCTACTAAGGAATGGGAAAAAAGAAAATCCAAGATTAATAAACGTATCAACGAACTTGCGGATAGGCTTATTTCTCTTTATGGGAACAGGGTTAGGAACAAAGGTTTTGCTTTCCCTGCAGATGATGAATTACAAAAACAATTCGAGAATGAATTCCCATATCAATTGACTTCTGATCAGCAAGCCGCAGTTGATGCGATTAAAAAGGATATGGAGTCCAATGAAATTATGGATAGGCTTGTCTGCGGGGATGTTGGCTTTGGCAAAACCGAAGTTGCCTTTAGAGCGGCTTTTAAGGCTATATCAAATGGAAAACAAGTCGCTTTATTATGTCCAACTACATTGCTTGCTAGGCAACATTACGAAGTAGCAATGCAACGTTTTGCTACTTTTGGAGTTAGGTTAGCCTTGTTTTCTAGATTAATTCCTGATTCAGTTCAAAATCAAAATCTAAAGGCTATAAAAGAAGGGAAAATCGATTTCATAATCGGGACACACAGGCTTCTTTCCAAAGATTTTGAATTTAAGGATTTAGGTCTTTTGATTGTTGATGAAGAGCAACGCTTTGGTGTTGAACAAAAAGAAAGAATTAAGGAAATGAAGAATAGCGTTGATGTTCTTACTCTTTCCGCTACCCCGATTCCTAGAACCTTGCAAATGTCTTTGGTCGGGATTCGTCCAATGTCAGAAATCAATACAGCCCCTTCGTCAAGAATGCCAATCCAGACATATGTAACTCCGTATAAAGAAGAAATAGTAGATGAACTTATTTCTAGGGAATTATCAAGAAACGGACAGGTTTATTATGTGCATAATAGGGTAGATACGATATATTCCTGCGCTTCTAAGCTTGCCTCTAGGATTCCTTTAGCAAAAATAGGGGTAGTTCATGGCCAAATGGATAAAAATGAATCCGAAGACGTCATGGCCAAGTTCTATGATAATGAACTTAATGTTTTGGTTTGCACTTCAATTGTTGAAAACGGTATCGATATACCAAATGCGAACATGATAATTGTAGAAAATGCCGATAACTTCGGTCTTTCTCAACTTTATCAAATCAAAGGTAGAGTTGGCAGGGGAAATAGAATTTCCTATGCCTATTTGATGTATAAACCTCATAAAAATATGAATGAGGACGCTAAAAAACGTCTACAGGCTATCCAAGAATTCACTGAACTAGGATCTGGCTATAAAATTGCCCAAAGAGATTTGATGATAAGGGGTGCTGGGGATATTTTAGGCCCTGAACAAGCTGGATTTATCGATTCTGTCGGTCTTGATTTATATATGAAGATGCTAAATGAAGCGATCGAGGCTAAAAAGTCTGGAATCGAACTTGCTCCACCTACCTCGAATAAGCTTTTTGATATAGATGCTTATATTCCTTCTGATTATGCATCCAAAAGTGACAAGATTGTTTTGTATCAGGAATTAGAGAACATAAACAAAGAGTCAGATTTGAACAAATTTGCCAAAAAGGTGAGGGACATATATGGAAAAATGCCAGAAGAGACCTCTTTGTTAATTAAGAAAAAACTCATTGATATACTTTCTGATTTTGAAGAATTTACATCTGTTAACGACTGTGAAGACAAAGTCGATTTATCTTTATCGTCTAGCTTCTCTAGAATCGACGGAATCGGCAGTGATTTGTTTAATTCTTTGCTGCCGATGATGAATAGGCTAAGGGTTACTTTTTTGAATAAAGTATTGGTAGTTTCTTTATATAAACAGGGCAATTGGCTTGATGATTTAGAAAAAGTAATGAGAAATATACATTCGGTATACCTTGCCCATAAACAAAAGTCGTAAAATTTATAAGCATTCCCTTTATGGGAATTGTGTTATCCTATATAGGATGAGAATTGATAAATTTTTAAAAGTTTCTAGGTTAATTAAGCGTAGGGAAATAGCAAAACAGCTATGTGACGCTTCCAAAGTATCAATTAATGGGAAAATTGCTAAAGCCTCTAGCGAAATTAATGAAGGGGACGAAATTAAATTGATTCTCGGTTCTAAATATGTGCTTGGCAAGGTAAATAAGATATTACCTTATGCAAACAAGTCTACTTGCCAAGAAATGTTTACCCTTATCGATGAAGGAGAAATGTAATGATTGATTTCAAATTTGATGAATCTTCTACTTACCTAGTTGCAGGTACTTTTGGTTCTGATTCCATGGCCTTGATAGATATGATGGTCAAAAAGGGGATAAAACCTGTTGTTTGTTCCCTTAATTATCATAAATTCGATTCTAGCGATTCAGATTTCGCTTCTTTAAGAGATTATTGCCAGAAGAATGGGCTAGTTTTTGAAGGATTAGACACAAACGATCTCCCAAAAGAAGAAAAGATTAAAGAAAACGAGGATTATAAAGAATTTGCTAGAAGAGTTAGATATGACTTCTTCAAGAAAATATATGAAAAATATAACGCCTCTGCTTTCTTTGTGGCCCATCAACAAGATGATTTAATTGAAACTTACCTTCTTCAAAAGCAAAGAAAAGGACATGTTGCCCATTATGGATTGTTTCCAATGTCTACTGTTGAAGGAATGGTTGTTGTTAGACCTTTGCTTAATTATTCAAAGCAAGATCTAATCGATTATGATAACGAAAATCATGTTCCTTATTCTACTAGTGCTTCCAAAAACGAAGATGAATACATGCGTAATTCAATTAGAAGAGATGTTATTTCGAAGATGAGCGAGATTGACCGCGAAAAGGTCCTTGATGAAATGAGGGCTGCTAATGATGAACAATTTGGTCTTTCTGATAGTGTCATCCATGAAGCCGTTGTTGCTGATGAATTAGACATCCGTGCCTTGATCGCCCTTCCTTACGACGGATTTATCAACGCTATTAATAAACTAGTTTCTACTGCTTCTAGAAAAGTTAGTTTAAAGGTTAAAGATTACGAAGCAATCCGTAAATTTTGCCTTGCCCCTCAACCAAATTTGGCTATGAAATTAAATGATTCTACTTATTTAATCAAGGAATATGATGTCATTATGGTTGGAAATAATCCAAAAGAATTGCCATATACCTATACTTTAGAGAAAAACGGCAAATTAGATACTCCATATTTTGAATTAGACTTCTCTATGGGAGCTTTAGATAGAGGTATTAAAGACGAAGACTACCCATTAACGGTAAGAAGCGTCCTTCCAACTGATAATTATGTCATACATGGATATTTAGAGCCTGTTAGAAGGTTATATTCTGTTTGGAAGATGCCAGTTACTTTGCGTTATATTTGGCCAGTATTTGTCAATAAAGACGGAAAAATAATATATGTTCCACGTTATAGGCAAACTTTCAGCGAATACCACACCTCTATTTTGAAGATGAAGACAATTAAATAGACAAATAGGGTTGCAATGTATTTGCATATTCTTGATTTTAGTGTAAATTTCCTAACGCACGCACGTTAAAAGAAGAAAAAATAATCAATTGAAAAGGAGAACAAAATGAACGACGGAAAAGCCCCAAAAAAGAGTATATTCAGTTTTATCCTTCCTTACATATTAATGGCTGCAACAGTTGGCGTATTTATTTGGCTAATTGTTTCCAGCATGGTTGGCAAGGGTGAAACTTGGGCCTATAGTGATTTGGATAATTATTTAGGTTATACAACTAGTATTACAACAAATGCTAGCGGCGAAAAGGAAGCCAATGGTACCCTTACTGATTTCGATTTAACAAACAAACAAGTTTATTATGTCGAAGCTAGCCATGGCTATAAAGCCGTTACGGTCAAAGGTAATTACATCGATAAGACCAGTAATACAAAACGTATATTCTCGGTTGTTATTGATGAATCTGTTTGGACTAGTGATTTTACTACTTTTGCTACCGATGAAACTGGCGCCCATTATGAATACACTCACCTTTCATACCAAAGCATATTTACAGTTAGAATTGACCAATTTGGAATTAGAAACCAAGGATCGGGTGCTTCTTTAAATAATAAAGATGCTTTCCAAGTCTCTTGGTGGGACACATGGGGACCAACTTTAATATCTACAGGAATTATCTTAATAATTGGCTTATTTATCTTCTCTAGACTTAATTCGTCCGTTTCTGGAATGAATAATAATGTCCTAGGGTTCAATAAGTCACCTGCTAGAAAAGCTTCTTCTAAAGTAAAGTTCAGTGATGTTGCTGGATGCGATGCCGAAAAGGCCGAAATGGTCGAACTTGTTGAATATCTAAAAGATCCAAAGAAATATTCTAAATTTGGCGCTAGATTACCAAAAGGTGTCTTGCTAATTGGCCCTCCAGGTACTGGTAAAACTTTACTTGCTAAGGCTGTTGCTGGTGAGGCTGGAGTTCCATTCTATTCAATCTCTGGGTCTGACTTTGTTGAAATGTATGTCGGTGTTGGCGCAGGTCGTGTACGTGACTTGTTCAAGAAAGCCAAAGAAACCGCTCCATGTCTAATATTTATCGATGAAATCGATGCTGTTGGACGTCAAAGAGGCGCAGGACTTGGCGGAGGCAACGACGAAAGAGAACAAACTCTTAACCAATTGCTTGTCGAAATGGATGGCTTTGAAGCTAATTCAGGTATCCTAGTTATTGCTGCTACTAACCGTGATGATGTTCTTGACCCAGCTTTAAGAAGAGCTGGTAGATTTGATAGGACAATAACCGTTTCGTTGCCAGACAAAGAAGGGCGTGAGGCTATCTTAAAAGTACATGCCCGTAATAAAAAGATTGCTCCAGGAGTTGATTTTGGTGCTTTAGCCAAAAGAACCGTAGGTTTCTCTGGTGCTGATCTTGACAACGTATTAAATGAAGCTGCCATCCTTGCTGTTAGGGAAAACAAAGACTGCATCGATATTGCCGATATCGACGAAGCTATCGATAGAAGAATTTCAGGACCTGCTAAATCTAGCCGCGCCATGTCTCCTGTCGAAAGAAAAGAAGTCGCTTATCATGAGGCTGGACACGCTGTTATTGGACTAAACCTCCCATTTTCTGATAAGGTCCAAAAGATTACCATCATTCCTAGAGGAAATACTGGTGGCCATGTCTTGATGACTCCTGAAGACGATCGCTTCTTATTAACCAAAAACGAACTTATTGCTAGAATTACTGGCTTATTAGGCGGTAGAACTTCTGAAGAAATATTCTTCCAAGATGTTACTACAGGCGCTTCTAACGACATCCAAGAAGCTACTAGAATCGCTAGACTTATGGTTACTGAACTTGGTATGTCTGAACTTGGACCAATCCAATATGAGCAAAATACCGGCTCTGTCTTCCTTGGTAGAGACTACAATTCCACCCAAAAGAACTTCTCGACCCAAATTGCCTTTGAAATCGATAAGGCAGTTAGGAAAATAATCGATGAAGCCCATGAAAACGCCAGAAAGCTCTTATTAGAACATAAAGATGAAGTTATCTTGATTGCTGAAACTCTTCTTGAAAAAGAAACCATTACAGCCGAAGAGATTTCTTATCTTGTAGAACACGGTTCTTTACCAAAAGAAGAAAAGCATGTAGAAACTCCTACTGAAACCATTCCTTCTAGTGGGGAAGAAACCAAAAAAGAAGACGCTTCTGAAGTGGCTCCAAAAGAAGATAAATAAATTGTTTGTCTTTCACCCTGAGTAGAAATATTCAGGGTTTTCTTTTACTTTCTTAACGATTTGGGCGGTGGGTAAAACCTATGGAAACAGCCTATTTAAGAAGTGGGAAAACTATAATTGGTTAATTAGCTTAATAAGATCATAAATCCACGCCTGGACGCGTTTAGATTCTTCTAATGCCATATCTTTTTCTTGTCTAGATAATTTAGAAGAGATAAGGCGAATATCCTTCTCTTTTATATTGGATTTTCCAATGGCTTTTATCGCTTGAATAACAAGGCCTGTTTTAAAGGATAAATTCGATATGGATTTAGAAGATGTTCTTTTAAACGTAATTGAATTATTCTCATATAAATAAGTCCTATAAGGCCCGTTTGAAGCGTATTCATAAATTCCGTTAAAGTAAGGAATTAATCCTAATTGGAATTTTGCATTGTCGCCACAAGGCAAAATTGTCCAGGCGTTCTTCCTAGCTATTGCAAGGGCAACATCATTAATATTCGGCATCGTGAATTCATCTAATAAAGGGTCAAATTTTAGTTTTGCGTATAACCCGTGTTCTAACCTTTTAATTAACCCTTTTCCGTTAATTCTAGACAATGCACGATTGACGCTAGAAAGACTGCCAAAAGAAAGAAAATCATTAGCAACAAAGACGCTGCCTTCTTCTTTTTGCTGGATTAGCTCAATTATCGATTTTTCAATTCTTTCTCTCATTTGGTCTTATAAATTATATACAAAAACGGACGAAATAACAAAACAATGGTATTTTTCTTATTTTTATCTTTTCTATGAATGCCAGATTCGTTTTTGAAACAGAATGATTTTTGCTTTTGTTAATTGACATTGATTCGTCTGATTTCATTTATTCTTTTAAGGTTACCTGATGAACAGGCCTGACGTTCTATAACACTCATGAAATCTGTAACTTTTAATGGGGATGAATTAATGCCTTTATCCTCATAGTTTGTTACAGCTTTTACTAATGCGCTAATGCGTTTCCTATCATAAGAATCTTTGATTGTCTTCGCTTAAGAGAAATCCCAAATAAAAAGAGCACCCTTTTGAATGCTCATTAATCTATCCCCGTTGATGTTACAGCTTTCGTGAGTTTATATACTCATCGAGTTCGTAACATCAAAGTCTTTTGATTTGTGTTTTTAATTATTGAAATGAGAATTGAGAGTTATACAAGGAGGCATAGAAACCGTTGTCTTTCATTAAGGATTCATGAGTTCCTTGTTCAACAATGTTCCCATCCTTCATGACTAAGATTAAGTCAGCATTCTTGATCGTGGATAAACGGTGGGCAATAACAAAACTTGTCCTTCCTTTAGTAAGATTATCCATGGCTTCCTGGATAAGCTCTTCTGTACGTGTATCAACGTTAGATGTGGCTTCATCTAATATTAATAAAGGTGCTTCCCTAACCATAGCCCTAGCAATGGTTATAAGTTGCTTTTGCCCAGAGGAAATAGAACCTGCATTAGATAGTTCGCAATCTAATTTGCCTGGAAGAGTCCTAATGAAGTGGTAGATGTTAGCATCTTTGCAAATTTGCTTTAGTTCATCATCAGGAATGGCAGGACTGTTGAAAACAATGTTTTCCCTCATTGTTCCTTCAAAAACCCATGTGTCTTGTAAAACCATGCCAAAAATATCATGGATTTCCTCTCTAGGCATATCTTTAATAGACACCCCATCGATTAAAATATCCCCAGAATTGATTTCATAGAACCTCATAAGGAGATTGACCATGGTGGTTTTTCCTGCGCCTGTAGGACCTACTATAGCAACTTTTGAGCCAGGTTTAATCTTGGCAGAGAAGTCATGGATGATTTCTCTAGATGGATCATAAGAGAAGTTAATATGTTTGAATTCGATTTCGCCTTTAACTTGCTCTTTGCCATCTACTCCGATTAATTTTCTTGTCTTTCCAGTTTCATCATCAAGTTCTTTTTCTTCTAAGAAATCAAAGACGCGTTTGCTGGCGGCTCCAACTGTTTGAAGTGTATTCATGGCTTGAGCCATTTGGGTCATTGGTTGCTGGAATAACCTTACATAGACTAAGAAAGCAGTGATGGTTCCGTAATCGACTTTTCCATCGCTTAAAAGAATTCCACCAACTACTAAGACGGCTACATAGGCAAAATAGGAAACGAAAGACATCAAAGGTTGCATTAATCCGCCACAGCATTGGGCCTTAAACATCGTCGTGCCTAAAGTAATGTTTTTAGAATTAAATACTTCATCTACTTTCTCTTCGGCATTGAATAGTTTGATTATCAATTGGCCAGAGAACTTTTCTTCTACGACCCCATTAATATCACCGATTTGTTCTTGCCTTTTCAAGAATTGAGGCATGGCAAATTTCATGATTATGCCTAAGAATATAAGCATGAGTGGTAGAGAAATTAAGGCAGTTAATGCCATTAAATAAGAAGTGGCGAACATCCCAATTAATGAACCAATCAACATGAATATTGATTGAAGCATCATTGAAATTGATTGGTCTAAACTTTGAGCGACGGAGTCTACATCGTTAGTAACTCTAGAAAGTATGTCACCAACTTGATGCGAATCAAAATAACGTAATGGGATGACATTTATTTTTTCAGAAATAGATTTTCTTAATGCATTCGCATATTTTTGGGTAACTCCAGTTAAAAGGAAACTAGATAAATATGTAAGGATGGCACTAGAAATATATAACCCCAATAATATGAATCCATTTTTAGCAACTATATCTATATTAATTGTTTGTTTGAGAGCATTGTTTGCTATCTCATTGGTCATTTTTGAAAGGTATTGAGGAGCAATAATAGAAATAACAACCCCAGCAAGAATAAAGATGGCTGAAATAATAATTGGAGCATAGAACTTCTTGGAAGTACCAAGAATATTCTTTAGTGCCTTCCCTAATTCTTTCTTAGAGACTTTGTCTTTTTTGAAATTACCTTTTTTCATAAAGAAAGTTCCTCCTTGCTAAGCTGAGAAAGGGCGATGTCTTTATATAACTTGCAGGTTTGTAAAAGTTCCTTG
Source organism: Caryophanales bacterium (assembly GCA_022781015.1). GTDB lineage: Bacteria > Bacillota_I > Bacilli_A > RFN20 > CAG-826 > Alloenteromonas. The sequence goes on along the minus strand of JALEUF010000150.1, from coordinate 1,379 downwards.
TGGGTTCCTTTTCCTACAAGTTTCCCTTCTTCTAAAACTAATATCAAATCAGCATCCATAACAGTTCCGATACGTTGGGCAACTATTACCTTGGTGGCATCTTTTTGTGATTCCCTTAGGTTCTGTCTTACCTTGAGATCGGTTTTAAAATCCAATGCAGAGAAAGAATCGTCGAAGACAAATATTTCTGGTCTTGTTGCAACTGCTCTAGCAATGCAAAGCCTTTGCCTTTGCCCACCAGAAACATTAGTTCCTCCTTGTGCTATTTTTGCATCATATTTATCTTCCATATTTTCAATAAATTCATCAGCACAAGCGATTTTTGCGGAATTTTTAATTACTTCATCGTCAATTTCTTTCAATCCAAAACCAATGTTAGATTTGACTGTTCCAGTGAAAAGCACGCCTTTTTGAGGAACATAACCAATCCTAGAATGAAGTTCGGTTTGACTCATTTCTTTTACATTGATTCCGTCTACTTTTACTTCACCTTCAGTTGCATCATAAAGTCTATCTAGAAGTTGAACCAAAGTAGATTTTCCACATCCTGTTGGACCAATGATAGCAATCGTATCTCCTTGTTTTGCTTTAAAGGAAATATGTTCCAAAATGTTTTCTTCTCCATCTGGATAAGAGAAAGATACATCATTGAATTCTATTGTTCCTAATTTCTCTGGAACAATAGGATTTGCTGGATCTACTATCGATGGTTTTGTGTCTAATACTTCATTAATGCGTTTAGCGGAGACACTAGCTCTAGGAAGCATGACAAACATCATTAATAACATCATGAATGCCATAATGATTTGAGTTACTAACATCGTATAGCTAGACACTTCATTATATGCTAATGTGCCACCATTAATTAGATAGGCACCGATCCAATACATGGATAAAGTAACCCCATCCATTACAATGACTATAATTGGAGATAATAAGCCTAAGACCCTTCCACTAAAGAGATTTAGCTTTGTTAAATCGTCATTGGCTTTCTTGAACTTATCTTCCTGGTATTGCTCGGCATTATAAGCACGAACTACCCTGATACCATTTAGGTTTTCTCTAGTTATTCCGTTTAATTTATCAACATATTTCTGGGCAACCTTGAATTTAGGCAAGACTGTTACAACTAATATAGTAAGTGCAATTACTAGGACAACAATTGCAACAGCAGTAGCAGTTGTTAATTGCCAGGAGGCAGATTGGATTTTGCATATGGCCCATATTGCAGTTACCGGAGCAGCAAAAACCATTCTCATCATCATGAGGTAAGTCATTTGGACTTGTTCGATATCATTTGTACTTCTAGTAACTAAACTAGCAGTGGAGAATTTATTGATTTCCGCCATTGAGAATGATGAAATCTTCTTATTGAGTTT
>JALEUF010000067.1 GCA_022781015.1 Caryophanales bacterium | reverse complement strand
AAGAAATAGGCTGGCCAATTCCCAACATTTTCTCTTCCCATCGTATCCTTTGTCCAGTTAACTATCTTCTCCATGAATAGATCTACTAAAAGAAGTAATCCTTTAGGAGCTTTTGTAGGATCAGCCCTTTTGGCCAATATTCCTATAATAATAGAAAGAATAGCCAGAATAGCCATAATGGTCAAAGAAGATATCACTGGTCCAGAAAGATGGAATTCAAAGAAATCAGGGCCAAAATATGAAGACATATTAGACATATCTAATGTAATCATGCCTATTTGACCTCCTTGATTTTCTTATTAGCAAGAAGTCCGGTAACTCCGGTTACTACTCCTAGAGGAATCATTCCCCCAAAAGTAGTCCATAGATTTAGCCAATTGGAATTAAGCTTATAGGTATAATAACCTGCAAGCAAAAGAGCTCCGCCTAATAAAATTAGACGGAGTAAGCCAAATAACACAATGAAAGAAGTGCCAAATTTCTTGTTTTGGGTACCTAAAAGGATGGCATTACTTCCATAAACTATGCTTAAATAGCAAACAATAGAAAGCCCTCCACCTAAAATCCAGCCTAGAGGATAGCCAGGGTTATCTAAAAAGAAGAAGCAAGCAAAAGAAGCTATCCCGACTAGATATACTGTTCCTAGTGCAATCAAGGTAATTTTTTCAGCTTTTAATTCTTTAAATAGTCCCATAATGTTACGTAGTAAAGTTTAGGTTTTTTAAAGAATGACTTCAAGAGATTAGAAATAAAATTTAACACAACTTATATAATGTACAAACTAATCCCTAATCTTCTTGAAATGGGCGGCTTTGCAAATGCCGTCTTCATATTTGATATCGATTTCCCCCTTAATTAATGGAGTTAGGTATTCTTTGAATTTATCCGACATGCCAAATAATGAATCCATGTAGTCAGCAGGGATTGTTTTTTCTTTATTGGCAACTTCTTTAACATCTACTAGCTCATAACTTACTTTATATGGGGAAGAAGAAATACGCTTAATGGCAACCATCTTCTCCGATTCTCCATTAATTGCAGCTAAAGCTGCATGGGCACCTACTTCAATTGCTTCCTCTTGGTCAACCTTGGACATCAATTGAGGATTGGCTCTTTGAGGCAAGGAAAGTTGGGTGGCCCTAGTTTTAAGTCCTAAGGTACGCTTGACAATCTTAGCTAATTCTTCGCAAGCTCCATCGAGTTGGACATGTCCAAATGAATCTTTAGAGACATTAGATACATCTCTAGCAAAGACAACGCCTTCGCTTAAAGCAACGACGGCATTGCCATATTGCTCATATATCTCACGGATATCCTTCAAGAAATTAAGCAAATCGAAATTAGTCTCTGGAAGGTAGATTAAATCTGGCCTATATGGTTTTTTAAGTAAATCCACGCTAGCAGTAAGCCAACCGGCATTTCTTCCCATCATCTCGATGATATAGACTTTTCCTTTTTTGTAGCATCTAGCATCAAGGCAGACTGACTTGACGGTATTGATAACATATTTACAAGCCGATGCATATCCAGGGCAATGATCAGTTAAAGCCAAATCATTATCGATGGTCTTGGGTACTCCAATTACTTTTATATCAACATTATTTTCCCTAAAAAAGGTGGCTAATTTAGAACAAGTATCCATTGAATCGTTCCCACCGTTTAGAAGAAGATAACCACAGTTATGCTTAACTAAAGTAGCTAATATTTTTTTATAGGCTTCATCTTCAAAAGAAGAAGGAAGCTTATATCTAGAAGAACCTAATATTGCAGCTGGGGTTTGCTTTAATAATTCGATATCTTCATCATCTTCTTTTCCAATATCGATAATATCATCATCCAAAAGTCCTTCTATTCCATGTAAAGAACCGAGTATCTTGGAAACTTCTTTGTGCTTTTGGGCTTCTCTAATTGCCCCATAAAGACTTGAATTGATGACGCTAGTAGGTCCGCCTGATTGTAGATAGATTAATGCTTTGCTCATAATTTATATATTTGTACCCTTTCTAAAGCCTTGTAAGCTATTCTTTCTGCTTCTAAATCTCCGCTTCCGGAGCAAGAAGACGCTATAAAGATATTGGAACTAGGAGAAGCTGACTTTGCTAGTATTGCATTAGAAAGAACACAGATTGAAGTATCAATCCCACACAAAATGATGTCCTTATAATCTCCTTTTGCAATGTAATTAGCTAGTTCTAGTGATCCAAAAGTCTCTTTTTCAAAAATAAGATGTCTAGAAGCAACCTCCTTTAATTTTCCATATATTTGTTCTCCCTTGCTCCCTTTGATGCAATGCGGGATAGGGAGATTTTTGCCTTCAACTGTATCTAGATAATTATCTTCATGGATGTCTTTAGTAAAGACTACTTCAAAGCCTTCTTTTTCCTTTGTTTCTATTAAGTCGATGATTTTACCTTCTAGTTTTGAAGCACTCTCAAACCCCAAAGACCCATTTACGAAATCATTTTGGTAATCGATAACTATAAGCAGTGATTTTCTCATTTCTAAGTATTATAAAGGAAAGAACCTATTTTGTGGAATACTTTCATTGAGTTTCAAGGTTTTGCCAATTTATAAGTTCTCAAGAACTTTATGGCAGTGATTTAGAACAGTTTTAATTGCTCGGTTTTCTTTCTATTGCCACTTCCAGGAATTGGGGTCTACCTTTTGCGTGACCTTGCACAATCTAAATCCGCAGCCTTGCCCTATATAGGTTTATGCCATGATAGAGATAATCTATATTTATAACATTCACCAATTTGGGCAACATAGGCAAAAATAGCCGTGGTCAAGGGTGGATTTGGTGTTTGGATAGCATTTGTTGCAGCGACTCTGTCAAGTAACAGCCAAAAATCGTGAAACTCAATAGGATACTTTCTAATTGAAATGTAAGGGCTTACATATTAAGATAACTAACTCAAAAGTTTAAACTGATGAGGAGGTAACTTATGACATTTAAGATAAAAGTAAACGGAGAGACTAGGGAATATGAGAAGAAGACTTCCCTTCTAGATATCCTAGGGGATAAAGATCCAGACAAGAAATATATAGTCGCCAAAGTCAATAACAGGGTTAGAGAACTTACATATGAAGTCTATTATGATGCCGATGTTGAATTCCTTACCGTCAAGGATAGAGATTCGATTAAGACATATGAAGCTTCTTTGCGTTATATTGTCTCGATGGCATTTAAAAGATGCTACCCAGAATTAAAGATTAGGCTAGCATATAACGTCTCTAGGTGTTTATCTATACACTTATTGACCCCAGGATATGTTGCAAATACGGCAATGTTGCTTCGTATAAATCATGAAATCGATAGCATTGTTAAAGCAGATTTCCCATTGAAAAGAATGGTAGTTAGCAATGAAGAGGCTTCTAGAATCTATGAAGAATTAGGCTATCAAGATAAGCTAGCACTTCTTCAGTACCGTCCAGAAAAGACAGTACACCTATATGAATGCGATGGCTATCTAGATTATATGTATAGCCATATGGTTCCTTCTACTGGATATATAAAGGATTATAAATTAAGGCTATATGCCCCAGGATTCTTACTCCAATATCCTAGAAGCGAATATGATGGGAAAATCCCTCCATTCCAGGATGCCCCTACTTTTGGCAGGACCTTAAAAGAAAGCCATGACTGGGCAAAGATTGTCGGAACTTCTACTGTTGCAGATATCAATAAATCCATCAAGGAAAGAGGTCCAAGCGAATTCATCAACATTTGTGAAGCTAGACATAATAGGATGCTTTGCGAGCTAGGCCAATTAATCGAAGATTCCATCGACGATATCTCCTTGATTTGTGTTGCAGGCCCTTCTTCTTCCGGAAAGACTACATTTGCCAATAGACTTAGGATTGAACTCCTTTCTAGGGGAATTAAGCCTATTAGAATTTCTATTGATGACTACTATCTAGAAAAAAGCAAGATACCTCTAGATGAAGATGGATCTCCAGATCTAGAATCAATCGAGGCACTTAATATCCCATTATTTAACCAAAACATGGTTGATTTAATTAATGGGGAAGAAGTCCAGTTGCCTAGATTTGATTTCCAATCAGGTAAAAGCGTTCCGGGAAGGCTACTTAAGGTAAATAAGGGAGAACCTATAATCATTGAAGGCATCCATGCCTTAAATGATAGACTTACCATCGATATCCCTAAATCAAATAAATTCAAGATATTCATCGCCCCGCAAGCTCAGATTAACCTAGATGACCATAACCCAGTTTCCCTAACTGATTTAAGGTTAATTAGGCGTATAGTCAGGGACTTCAAGTTCAGGAATTCCTCTGCCGAAGAGACTATATCCATGTGGCCTTCGGTCAGGAAAGGTGAATTCAAATGGATTTATGATACCCAGGAAGGAAGCGATTATGTCTATAATTCCATGCTTCCATATGAATTAAGTGTCATGAAGAAGTATGCCTTGCCACTACTACAACAAATCGATAAGGAATCAATTAATTTCCCAGTCGCGACTAGATTAATGAGAATGCTTAAATTCTTCGTTGATATGGATGAAGGATGGGTTCCATCAAATTCCTTGATGAGGGAATTTATCGGTGGAAGCTGCTATGCAGACGTTTGATAAATAATGACTTATTTAAAAAAGGGCAGTTTAAGTGCTGCCCTTTTTGTATTTAGTTATTTCTATTTTGTGTTCATATGCCGAATTCTTTCTTTAATTCAGCGTCAATTTCATCCGCTGTATAGGTTTTTTCGGATTTGAGTGATTTAACGCCTTTTAATAGTTCAACATCTAGTTTAGCTCGACTCATTCCGCCTATTGATGTGGGTTTTGAAGATGGAAGACGCAAATTAAGAGGCAGGCTCCTAGTCAATACAATTTGGGTGTATAACAGTTGGATAGCAGCAGAAGGCGTAATGCCTAGTTGAGAAAGAATCTCTTCGGCATTTTCTTTTAGCTTTGTATCTATGCGAGCATAAACGGCAGCTTTGTTTGCCATAATCATCACACTCCTTTTAATATTTTCTATTTCCAGCAATCATAAGCAAATTAAACAAGTTATCAAGTCTTGCCATAATAAGCTTATAGTTAGCAAAGAGGGCCGTTGCCCCTTTTCATTTTAGATTTTATCTAGGATTTTTAGCAAAGAAATCCAAAGCAGGATTAATCCAGCAATACCTTGATTTATTTAGATTCATATCTAGCCCATGCACCTTTCCAGGATAGATTTTATACATATGGGGTACTTGCTTTTCTTTTAAGGCCGATTCAAATTCATCTGAATTAGAAATAGGAACGCTAGGATCATCTTCTGATCTCCAAAGGAAAGTAACTGGATAATCTTTGTCTATAAAATTAGATGTAGAGAAATAATGCCGATAATAAGGATTGTCTTTATATTTACCTAGAAAATAATCCCTAGTTTCTATATGGGTATTATTTTCTAGACTTATGACTGGATAACCTAAAACTAGATATTTAAACCTAGGGATGCCATAAGTAGATGCGATGTCTTTTCTACATACTAAAGAAGTTAGATGCCCTCCAGCCGAAAATCCCATTAAGATTATTTTTTTACCTAGTTCAAAATTATTCTTTTTATCATAAATCACATCCATGGCCTTCCTAAAATCGACGATGACATTAGGAAAACTTGCTTCAACATTTGTTCTATACATGATGATGAAGCAATTATATCCAAGGGCTAATATGTCTTTAGCTTTAGCAAAGCCATCTGGATAAGTGCATACTAATCCATAAGCCCCACCCGGTACCAACAAGACACTTCCTTTAGGATTAGGAACGCTAAAATAGAATAATCCTAGCCTAGAATCTTCATATGGATAATATACCTGGTGTTTCTTTTGCTCTGATTCAAGTAAATCAAAACTTAGATTAGTATCAGGATGAGTCCATAAAGTCGTCTCCATGATTACTTCTTCTAAAGTCTTATCTTTAGGAACTACATAATTTGGAATCCTATGGACATTGATAAAAGCCTCTTTGCAAGCGCAAAAAGGTTTAGAAAATAAGGAATAGGCGTTTTCCTTAAAATAATCCTTCATAATTATTCAAGAACTGATTTGGTAATTAAGATATAGCAATTTGGATGGTTTACTAAGCTAGTTGCAGGATTAGAGATGTCTTCCTTACCCGCTTTTAAACCAAGGATAGCTTCTTTTTTAGTTGGATCATTAGCAATCAAAACGACTGTCTTGGCCTTTAATATAGTTCCAATACCCATAGAAACGGCATGAGTCGGAACCATATTGATATCATTATTAAAGAATCTAGCATTAGCCTCTCTAGTAGAAGAAGTCAATTCAATTAGGTGGGTCTTGCTATCAAATGGGGTATATGGTTCATTAAATCCGATATGCCCATTCCTTCCAATTCCTAATAATTGGAAATCTACTCCACCAGCTTTTTCAATTTCTTCATCATAGCTAGAAGGGTTAGTTTCAGATGGGAAATGGGTATTAGATAAATCAATATCAATCTTAGAGAAAAGATTATCATTCATGAAATATCTATATGTTTCTTTTTCGATTGGGCAATTTACATATTCATCTAGATTAAATGATTTAACATCCTTAAAAGAGATGCCTTTTTCTTTATAGGTAGAAGAGACATAGTCATAGAATCCTAATGGGGA
>JALEUF010000126.1 GCA_022781015.1 Caryophanales bacterium | reverse complement strand
ATGTTTTATATGGAAAGATATTAGATAGAGGTGCGAATGTTGAATTAGCCCAAAAAATAATCGATAAGCTAACCAAAGAAGGCCTTCTAGATGACAAGATGTATGCGAAGACATATGCCGAAGATGTTGCTGAGCTTAGGCTATATGGAAGAAATAAGGTTTTATTTAATCTGCATCAAAAAGGGATTTCTAATGAAATAATCGATAATTTATCTTTTCCAAGAGAAAAAGAATTAGAAAAGGCTTTAAATTATGTAAAGGTATTAGATAGAAGGTTATTGAAGGCTCCTAAGAATAAGAAGGTTGGAAAGACTTTATTAGCCTTAAGAGAAAGAGGATTTGATCTAGATGTTGCAAAAGAAGCGACTAACCAAGCCTTATCTTTCCCTAGCGAAGAAGAAAATAAATCCAATCTAGAATCCGATTACCTAATTGCAAAAACTAGATATGAAAGAAAATACAGCGGTTATAAATTGTCTAGGGCTATATTTTCTTACCTATTAAGGAAAGGCTACGAATATGATGATATTTCTAATTTGGTAAAAGGAGAAAACGATGAAAATAATTGATTTAAAAGATGGCGATAGCTTTTCTGGCCCATTACTAGTCAGCGATTGCAAAAAATGCGTCAATACGAATGGCAAGCCTTATCTAGCCATTACTTTTCAAGACCAATCTTCTCAAATTTCCGCCCGTCTATGGGAAATAAATAATGAAGAAGAGATATTAAAAAAAGGAAATGTAGTCCATGTCGAAGGAAAAGTACTTTCCTATAACAAATCACTTCAAATCCGCTTGTTTAAGGTTACTAGCGATACTCTTGGGCTGAATCCAAATGATTTCGCTATCTCTTCTCCAGTCAAAAAGGAAGAATTGGTAAATAAGCTAAAAGCCTATGTCGATTCAATTTCCGACAAGGATTTAAAACTTTTAGTATCTAATCTAGTTAACAAATACCTAGAGAAACTTTCTATTTGGCCAGCTGCGGTTAGAAACCATCATGAATTCGAGTCTGGACTTATCTACCATTCCGTTACCATGGCGGATTTAGGATTATCTTTTTGCGCGGTTTATCCAAAACTCAATAGGGATTTGGTTTTAGCAGGTTGCCTTGTCCATGATTTTGGCAAGATGATTGAATTGTCGGGCCTTCCTAACGCCGAATTTACTTTGGATGGTAAATTAATCGGCCACATCTCTTTAGGCTTCTACGAGGTCAGGAAAGAGGCTGAAAAACTAGGCATGCATGAATTCGAGTCTCTTAAAAAAGAAGAGCAGACAAAGAGTTCTCCTTTATTCCATAAACACGAGATGGCTTCAATGCTAGAACATATAATCTTGTCCCATCATGGCAAATATGAATTTGGCTCCCCTGTCTTACCACTTACTAAGGAAGCCTATGCCGTTTCTTGCATTGATGATTTTGATGCTAAGATGATGATTTTAGATAAAGCCTATGAAGGGGCTGAAAAAGGGGAGAATACTTCAAAAATAATGACGATGGACAATAGGTTCTTCTATAATCCATTTAGCCTAGAAGTTTCTTCCTCTCCTTCAGGATTAAGCTTAGAAAAAGAACTAGACGAATTAAAAAGATGAGGCGCGAACCTCATCTTTTTTACTTCATGGCTTTATTAATTTGATGAGCTAGACGTGGAAGATCCATGCTAGAGACATCCTGGGCTTTCATTGTTATCTGGAAGCCTCCTTGTCCTCCGACATATCTAGGAATGACATGGACATGGAAATGTGGAACGCTTTGTCCAGCGACCTCGCCGACATTAGTAAGGATATTGACTCCCTTTGCTCCTAGAATAGAGATTTCGGCTTGTCCAATACGTCTAGCAACATCCATTACCTTATGCATTTCCTCTTGGGGACAAGATAAGAAGGAATCATAATGCTTCTTTGGCATGACTAGGGTATGGCCTCTAGTGGTTTGGGAGATGTCTAGTATCGCTAATACATCATCATCTTCATAAACGACGCTAGAAGGGATTTCGCCATCGATGATTTTACAGAATACGTCTTTCATAAATAACCTTTCTACAAAAATAGGGCAGAACTTAATCTGCCCTTATATTATATATCTTCTTTATTAATCGAAGAGGTCTGGGAAGGTGGATTTGAAGTAGTTATAGACGGATTGGTCATGGTAACTAAAGGCCATCTTCTCAACATAATATTGTTTAGCGGCTTTCTTATAGGAATCTGTATCCGATAATAAGGAAGCAACATTTAGAACGATTTCACGCATGTTTTTACCCATTGCAGCGTAATTATCGTCACCAGTTTGGGATAACTTAGGAGCTTTGACGGCTTCGTCAACTCTTACGATATACCAAGTAGTGGTGTCTTTATCATACATGCAATATGGATAAGCTTCGTTAGATTCATATGTTTCAGGAATCATGTAATATGAACCTTGGACATTCCAACCAAAGTTTCCTTTGGCTCCAGTGGTTAATGAATCGACTTCATTAGCAACGGAAATCTTGAATAATCTAGTCTTTATTGAAGAGGCTAAATCAGATAATCCAGTAGAAGTGTACCAGCCTTCGGTGACTTTGGTGGTGGCTTGGATTTCCCTGCGCTTCAATTCAAGTCCGATTTCCTTTGTATAGGCACCGGAATTTGTGAAGTCGGTGGTGGATCCAGTCTTGTTACGGTCATCGGTTAGGCCTTTATAATCCTTATTGACTTTGCCCCAGGAGGTTTCTTCTCTTTCGGTGGAGAATCCGGCTTCGGCATAAATCAAATTGGCATAGGCTTCTTCTTTGCTTCCTGCTTCGAATAATCCTTTATATAGATTATCTAGGAAGTGAAGGTCTCTAACTGAGGCTGGTTCGATTCCAGCGACTGCAGCTTTGATTTCATCATCGGTCTTGCTAATGACTAATTTAGAATAGCTTCTAACTAATCTTTGGGCAGCGCCGTCTTTGCTTTCAATATCAGGCAAAGCGATATATTGGACTTTACGGGCATAGCTTCTACCAAGTGAACCATAGTTCTTTTCGATTAGATATTCTTCAACCAAGGACTTTCTAAAAGCGGTTGGGAGAAGGCTCTTTTCGATATAATCTTGATAGGTAACATATAAATCTGTGAAATATTCTTCAGCATCTTTATAGGTCTTGTTTCCGTCAAGTTGCTTTCTAACAAAGCTAGATGGCTTCTTTAAATCAAATAATTCAGAAACTTGGGCATTATAGAATTTCTCTTCTAGGAATTCCGATCTCTTTTGGTAACTAGAATTGGTAATTACCGAATAGAAGGAATTTAGAATTGAATCTTTAATATGAGCGATGAAGGCTTTGCAGTTTTTAACACCTTCTTCACCAGTTCCATAAACGGAATGTGTCTTGATGAACTCGGCGATTTTAGCATCATCACCGGCGATGGTGAATAAACCTTCTTCGGTAACAGTGCCTGCATCGTTTTTTACATCATAGAAGCTTCCGAATAGAGTCTTAGCATATATATATAGGATATTGTCGAGAATCTTTTCGGAATTTGTATCACCAGAAGTAACTAGAGCTTCATAGATTTGTTGAAGATTGTTATTTGGGATGTTTTCGATATCTAGGATCATCTCATCTTGTTTGGAAGATGGAAGAGCGGCCTCGACATCAGAGCAACCAGCTAGTCCAATGGTTGTTGCGGCTAGGAAGGTAAGAATTGTCTTTTTCATGAATTTATTTTCCATCGTAGCAAGCTCCTCCCTTTGCCCAGTCGCCAGTTTTGGCTTTAGCGTCATTAGAACCATATCCGATAGCGCAGACTTCAGAGATTAAGCGCTGGCTGCCATCGTCTTTCATCTTTCTAGCGGCATCTTGTTGTTGCAAGTATTCAGCGTAGGTAATCCAAGCTTCGTCGAAGGAATCTTGCTTGTCTTCTACAGCTTTGACACGTTTTGATTTGATGTAACTCTTGACTAAATCACCAATCTTCTCGTTTTTGAAGTTGATTTTCTTAGTTCCATCAGTATTTTTGGCTTCCAATAATTCTTGGATCATATAGGTATCCATGTTCTTGTCGTAATCTTTTACAGCGCTAGAGATCTTGCTTGTTCTTTCGGTGTAATTAGAATCGGCAGAGGATTGGAATTTGTTGACGAATGTAGTCTTGGCAGCAATCTTATTACCATTCTTATAGGAAGGATAATAATTGGAATCTCCAAGCTTATCATCGCTAGTAGCAACCTTTGATGGAGATAACATTGTCCAGTATTCAGAAAGGCTGGTAACGTTACTTGATTTTCCATCTCCATAATCAGCTTCGGTAGCTAAGGCACCGGTTGGGGTGGCATATTCAGCTAAGGCAGAACGGTCAACGGTGATGAAGTGGATTCCTTGATAAGAGGAAGTTCCGGCTCTAACAGCGAAGACGATTTGTCCTTTTTCGTTTGTTAAGACATTTTCTCCTAAATCGATTATGCCTTTTGTATCGTTTTGGAATCCAGGTAAGTTAGCATAAGCAGTAGAAGCTTTACCAGCAGTAACTGGAAGGTTATCGGTTCCAACTTCGCTCGTCTTATATGAAGCCCAGTTAGTTGCAACTGATCCAGTACCTTCAAGGAAGTCATTGTAATCAATTGATTTTGGGGTAATGACAGCGATTTGGTGGTTGTTCATGTATTTGTTGAACAAGACATTACGTGGATAGAAGGTAGAAGAATTGCTATTAACTTCATATCCAAGGTCAGGCTCGCCATTGCTATGGCTTGCCCAGGAAACATCATCATCACCTAAGGCAACAAAGGCACCGTAAGGGATTGTTCCAATTCCACGTGCTTCAAATAAAGAAGTAACAGTGTCGCTTCCAACTTTAGCATCAGCGGATGGTAATAAGTTATTCTTAACTGTATCGCCATAGGTGTTTGCTTGTTTGTTGTAAATGGCATCTACTGCATATAGGCCAAGCTTGAATTCTTGGACAAATTCAGTATCTTTATCCATTATTTTAAGATCGCCATATTCTTTTGCGGATCCATCGTCTTCAGAAAGGTTATAGGCAATGTTACCAAATGTAAGTCTATCTTTAGAAGTGGTTTTGCCGGTTTCGTCAGTGCTATCGGCGCCAGCTAATTCCTTAACGACATCCGATAACTTCTTCGATTCGGAAGAAGAAATGGTAGCTTGGGCGTGTTCATTGCTTGAAGCACTTCCAAGCTTGACCAAGATATGGGATACGTGATATGGCATCTTGTCTTTTAGATAACCTTTAGTGACTGGACCATAGGTATCTTCAGAGCCTTCGAGGCCTTCCCACTTTTTGCCATCACGGATAGCATCGAGGTTTTGTTGGGTGTAGTAGTCGGTGGTATACTTATCTTTTTCTTCTTCGTAGAGTTTTTGGTCTAGAAGTTGATCGACATTATCAACACCGGCGCTATCCAAGAGCTTCTCAAATTCTTCTTGGTATTTAGTCCCGTTATTCTTGGCATTGGTTTCGGCCTGGTCTTTTAAACCCGAGACTTTCTTTTGTGCTTTAGTTTTTAACTCCGCGAGTGCGGCAGCTTGAGATGGTTCTTCGTAGAATTTTCTGATTAATACTTCTTGAACCTTGTTAAATGCGGTGCTTGCAGCGCTGCTAGACTTCATATAGCTTCCGAATAGTTCTTCGGCGGTATAGTTTGTAACTTTACCTGCGGCGTCTGTGTAAGATAGCACCACGCCCTCATTATAAGTGACCTCATTACAAGCGGCTAAAGCACCGGTTGCAACTAATGCACTAACAATTCCGAGGGTGAGTTTGGCTTTTTTCATACTAGACTCGTTCCTCCTTCGTCTTGAACGTAGCGTGTTAATGATATTACTTTAATAAGTAATCTTACAAGAATTTTTTATGCGTAATTACCTATGTGGGCGAAATATAGGTATTTTATGCCTAAAAAGGGGTGAAAAATGTGCAAAGATTTATCTTTGGTTAGAAAAGTTTTTTATTACTTTTGTTGTTTAAGAGAGTGCAACTGACTAGAATATACACGCTTTGAGGTGTATGTATGAGCGAACTAGTCATTAAAGATTTGCATGTATCGGTAAAAGATAAAGAAATCCTAAAGGGTGTAAATTTGAAAATAAATGAAGGCGAGACACTTGCCTTGCTTGGTCCTAATGGTCATGGTAAGTCAACTTTACTTGCTGCGATTATGGGCAATCCTGAATTTACCGTTACAAGTGGTTCAATAACTCTTGATGGGGAAGATGTTCTTTCGATGAGTGTTGATACTCGTAACAAGAAAGGCTTGTTCCTTGCTTTACAAAACCCAGTCGAAATACCTGGGGTAAATTCTAGCGACTTCTTAAAAGCCGCTCTTAATGCTAGAAGAGAAAAGCCTCTAACTCTTTTTGAATTCTATTCCAAATTAAAGAAAGCCTATGAAAGAGTAGGCATTCCATTTGAAATGACTTCTAGAAACCTAAATGAAGGTTTTTCTGGAGGCGAAAAGAAGAGGAACGAAATACTCCAAATGATATTGCTTGAACCTAAATTCGCTCTTCTTGATGAAATCGATTCTGGGCTTGACGTTGACGCTATGCAAATAGTTTCTAAAAACATTAGGGAAGAACAAAATAATGGCAGGGGGTTCCTGGTAATTAGCCATTATGCACGTCTATATGAAATGATTCATCCAACCCGTGCAGCTGTTATGATTAATGGCAGAATTGCTGTTGAAGGTGGACCTGAAATAATTAAGAGAATTGATAGCGAAGGTTATGAATGGATCCAAAAAGAATTGGGTATTTCTATTGCCAAGGAAGAAAAAGAAATGAATAAAGTTTCCATCGGCGAATGTGCTACAAGATTAGCAATAAAGGAATAATTGATATGCGTCAATTAACACTTATTGATAATGATATAAAAGACCTTGATTTTGAGGTAGAAGAAGGCGAAGAGTTAAAACTTGATTTCGCTGCATTTTCTAATTTTCCAATTGCAAAAGTCAATGTAAATGTTAAAAAAGGCGGTTCGTTTAGAGGCGCTTTTGCAGATTTTTCTAATGGCTCAGGGAAATTTGAGATAAATGTCAATTTAAGTGAAGGTGCTTCTTGCAGATGGAACTTATCTTCCCTTAGTAAAAATAATGATAGAAAGGTGTTCTCGACTTCTTGCTTCCATAAAGAAAAAGGAAGCAACAGCCTAATGTCTAACTATGGTATTTGCCAAGATAATTCTCGACTTACTTTCACTGGCGTTTCTTCAATTGAAAAATATGCAGTAAAGTCAAATACCAGACAAGAAGCCAAGATTATTGTTTTTGACCAAGGTGCGGACGGCAAATGCTCTCCTGTACTTAAGATTGACGAAAATGACGTCATTGCTTCTCATGGTGCTACAGTAGGCAAACTTAACGATTCCCATCTTTTCTATTTAATGTCTAGAGGGTTAAGCGAAGAAGAAGCTAAACGTTTGATTACGCTTGGATATCTCAAACCTGTTGTCGAATATTTCTTCGATGAAGATTTAAGGAAGAAGATACTTTCTTGTATCGAGGAGGGTTTTTAATGTTAGATCCATATAAAATTAGAAACGATTTTCCAATGTATAGAAACAAAATCAAGATGCAAGGAAAAGACCTTGTTTGGCTTGATAATGCTTCTACAACTTTTAAGCCAGATTGTGTTTTAGAAGCAGTTTCTAGATATTACACGAAAGAAACTAGCAATTCCCATAGAGGCGATTATGACCTTTGCTTTAATATGGATATGGAAGTATTAAATGCTAGAAGGACTGTTGCAAAATTTATTAACTCAAAAGATACCGAAGTTGTATTTACCTCAGGAACTACGGCATCTATTAATCTTGTTGCTTTTGGATATGGGGTTAAATATTTAACTAAGAACGACAAAATCCTTCTTACCCAGGCTGAACATGCTTCAAATGTTCTTCCTTGGTATAAGGTTTCGGAAATGACTGGTTGCCAAGTTGATTTCATTCCTCTTGATAAAGATGGAAGGTTAACACCTGAAAATCTAGAAAAAGCGTTGACCCCTGATGTCAAATTGGTATGTGTCGCCCATGTGACTAATGTACTTGGTTATATCGCTCCTATAAAAGAATTAGCCGCTATTGCCCATAAGCATGGTGCTTTAATTGTTGTCGATGGAGCCCAATCTGTCCCTCATATAAAGATGGATGTCAAAGATAGCGATATAGATTTTCTTTCGTTCTCTGGCCATAAGATGTGTGGCCCAACTGGAATTGGTGTTTTGTATGGCAAATTCGATTTGCTTTCAAAGATGGAACCTTTCATGACTGGCGGGGGAATGAATGCCAAATTTGATATGTGTGGTGATGTAAATTATCTAGAACCTCCTCTTAGATTTGAGGCAGGAACCCAAAATCTTGAAGGAATTATTGGGTTACATGCCGCTATTGATTATCTAACTTCTATTGGACTAGATAACATTGAAAAACACGAAGAAGAATTAAAGAAATACTGTGTTGAAAAGCTAAAGGCTACAGGTAAATGTACCATCTATAATGAGAAATCCGAGGGGGGCATTGTAACGTTTAACGTAAATAATGTCTTTGCTCAAGATGCTGCAACTTATCTAAATTCTAGAGGTATTGCCTGTAGGTCTGGGCAACACTGCGCTAAAATATTGATAGATTTTTTAGGAACCATCGCTACGATAAGAGCTTCTTTCTACTTATACACTACAAAAGAAGATATCGATGCTCTTGTTGATGCTGTTTCTACTTGTGAAGGAGATTACTTAAATGCCTATTTCAATTGAACTCACTCCTGAAATAATGAGAGAAATCATTATGGATCATTATTCTTCTCCTAGACATAAACACAAAATGGAAGGAGATGGTTTTTTATCTACTCATTCATCTTCTGTTAATTGCATTGATGATATCGATGTTTTTCTTAAATATGATGAAAATGGCAATGTAAAAGATGCGTGTTGGGATGGGGTGGCTTGTGCTATATCGACTGCATCTAGCGATATTCTTTGTGATTTATTAATTGGAAAAAGCAAAGAACAAGCCGAATACATAATCGAACAATATCACCATATGCTTCATGAAGAGGAATATGATGCTAGCGTTCTAGATGAGGCTCTTGCTTTCATGAACACTGGAAAACAAGCTGCTAGGATTCATTGCGCCACTATTGGCTGGGATGCAATGGATTGCTTGCTAAAGGAGAAGAAAGATGGACGATAAGACTAAAGCTAGCGAAATCGTTGATGAACAATATAAATACGGTTTCAAAAACAAAGACGTATCCATCCTTTCTACTGGAAAAGGTTTAAATGAAGATATAGTTAAGGAAATATCTTCCTTAAAGCATGAGCCAGAATGGATGAAGGAATTCCGTTTGAAGAGTTATCGTGCTTTTAAGGCTATGAAAATGCCTTCTTTTGGACCTGATTTGTCTTTTTTGGATTTTGATACTTATACATATTTTACTAGGCCAAGCGAAAAAGAAGAAAATACATGGGATAAGGTTCCTAAGACTATTAAAGATACTTTTTCTAAGTTAGGCATTCCTGAAGCCGAACAAAAATATCTTTCAGGTGTTTCTACCCAATATGAATCCGAAGTTGTTTATCACAACATGTTAAAAGAAGTCGAAGAAAAAGGAGTCATCTTCCTTTCTACTGACATGGCTTTACAAATGTATCCGGATTTAGTTAAGAAATATTTCAATACAATTGTTCCTTTTGCCGATAATAAATTCTCCGCACTAAATGGTGCAGTTTGGAGCGGAGGAAGCTTTATCTATGTTCCAAAAGGCGTGCATTTGGACAAACCTTTGCAGTCTTATTTTAGAATTAACAATGAAAAATCAGGTCAATTCGAAAGGACTTTAATTATTGTTGATGACGGGGCTGACTTGCATTATGTCGAAGGTTGTACTGCTCCAATTTATTCAAAAGATTCTTTACATGCTGCTGTTGTCGAAATATATGTTGGCAAAGGTGCTAGATGTCGTTATTCGACTGTTCAAAACTGGTCTAATAATATTGTTAATTTAGTTACTAAGCGTGCCTATGTTGAAGAAGATGGCTTGATGGAATGGATAGATGGAAACATCGGTTCTATGGTCAACATGAAATATCCTGGATGCATCTTAGCTGGCGATAGGGCTAAAGGGACTTGCATTTCTATTGCTGTTGCTAGTAAGGGTCAATATCAAGATGCCGGGGCTAGAATGATTCATAAAGGAAAAAATACTTCCTCGACAATTATTTCTAAATCCATTGTTAAAGGTGGAGGGGTCGCTAATTATAGGGGAACTGTACGTAGCGAGCCTAATGCAATCGGATCAAAATCACACGTCGAGTGCGACACTTTGATTCTAGATGAAGCAAGTAGAAGCGATACTATTCCTACTAATGAAATACAAAATTCTGCCTCTTATATCGAACACGAGGCTACTGTTTCTAAGATTAGCGAGGACCAATTATTCTATTTAATGAGCCGTGGATTATCCGAAAAAGATGCGACACAGATGATAGTTATGGGCTTTATTGAACCATTCTCTAAAGAATTGCCAATGGAATATGCGGTTGAGCTTAATCAACTAATCAAGATGGACATGGTGGGGTCAGTTGGCTAATGTCTTCTTTTGATTTTGATTCAATTGTTATTGGTGGGGGGCATGCTGGAGTTGAAGCTAGTCATGCTCTTGCAAAACTAGGGAATAAGACCCTTCTTTTAAGTTTGAATCTAGATATGCTAGGCAACATGCCTTGTAATCCTCATATAGGAGGCTCTGCTAAGGGAAATGTTGTTAGGGAAATTGATGCTTTAGGCGGACTAATGGCTACTGCAGCTGATGTTAATCCTCTTCAAATGAAGATATTGAACACCGGGAAAGGTCCCGGAGTACAATGTTTAAGATCGCAGCAAGATAAAAAACTCTATCCTAAAATAATTAAGAGTCTTCTTTCTACGGTTCCTAATCTGACTTTAGTTGGAGAAGAAGCAATTTCAATTACAAAGGAAGATTGTTTTTTTGCTGTTACTACTAATAAAAACGTCTATAAATCCAAGACTGTAATTGTAACTACTGGTACTTATTTAAATTCTAGAATCATCTCTGGGACGTCTTCTTTTTCTGGGGGCCCAGATGGAGAAAAAGCATCCAC
>JALEUF010000112.1 GCA_022781015.1 Caryophanales bacterium | reverse complement strand
CCTTGTTTAAAAGATCATATTCTTTCCTTCGCCCCTGCTTGTGTTGCTATCGCGCAAGGGTTTGGACGAATTGGCTGTTTTCTTTCTGGATGCTGTTATGGAAAATCAACTACTTCCTGGATTGGAATTCATTTTCCAAATGTTCCTGGAAAAGTAATCCCGACTAACTTAATGGAAGCAATATTTATGATAATCCTAGGTATTATTTTATTTATACTTGCCCTCAAAAAAGGCAAATTCGCTGCACCCGTGTATCTATTTTCCTATTCGGTGTGGAGGTTTGTTATCGAATTCTTTAGAGGCGACCACAGGGGTCAACTAATAGGAAATATATCCCCTTCTCAATTCTGGTCAATAATCCTATTTGTACTGGGGATTGGATATGTAATTTATCTAATAATAGACGATAAAAGAGTAAGTTTACTTAGAGATAACAAGTAAAGTTCCGATTGCAGTAGCTTCGGATGGGCCCCTATTAACTTTTAAGCCAGTTACTTCTTCAGTTAATTTATTTAATATTTCAGCCTTAACGCCCCCACCGAAAATATAAATCGATGAGGCTTTTTTATTTGTGATCTTTTCTATTCCTTTAATCGCCGTATCATAGGCTTTGGCTAAAGAATGATAAGCACAATAGAATAATTCACCTATGTTAGATGGTAATTCATGTCCATCTTTTCTTAATAAATCATAGATAGCCTCTTTCATTGATAAAGGATTAAGTAATGAACTATCTGATGCATCAAATGTAAATTTGTATTGCTTAGATTCTTCTTTATTAGCCTCTTTAACGGCATCTAAAACTGAATCTAATTTTAGTTCACGTACTAGATTATTAATAATCCACATCCCAATGATGTTCTTTAGGAATCTAACTTCATTAGGGAATGATAATTCATTAGTGAAACTAGCTTTATAGGCTTCTTTTGTCGCGATTGGTTCATCTAGAAGTATTCCCAATAGGCTCCAGGTGCCACTAGAAAGAAGAATATCTCCCTTTTTCGCTCCAGACCCAAAGAAAGCAGCTGCAGTATCATGCTCTAAAGAAGCAATGACTTCGCTTTGATACCCTACTTCTTTTTCTATTTCAGGAAGTAATTTCCCTAAAGAAGTACCAGCTTCTACTATCGGAGGAAATTGACTTTCTTTTAAACCAAGATTATCTAGCATTTCTTTTGAATATGATTTTCCTCCAGGGGTAAGAAGAGCCCCAGTTGAAAGGATAGAAAGCTCATTTTGAAGGGTACCAGTAAGTAAATATCCTAAATATGAAGGCAAGAAAATAATAGTTTTAGCTTTCTCTAGCTTTCCGGATTTATAAT
The DNA here is from genome assembly GCA_022781015.1 of Caryophanales bacterium. GTDB lineage: Bacteria > Bacillota_I > Bacilli_A > RFN20 > CAG-826 > Alloenteromonas. The sequence continues at coordinate 2,510 of JALEUF010000112.1, read as the reverse complement.
CGCAATAAAGTTGATAACAAGAATTGAATTCGTTTGGTTGGATTCCTGTTAATTCAAATTCTTTTTCAGGAGTTAATAATTCTTTCTTAGCTTGTCTAGTTCTTATATCCCTATAGGAAGTTATATTGCCTATCCTAGAATTATTTTCATCGAGCAAGGCATAATCTACCCCAAAAGTATCAATTCCAATTCTAGAAGGGATTTTATTGAGCTCCTTAGCCTTTTTCATACCTTCTTTGACATAGGTAAAAAGTTTATCTACATCCCAATAGGCATGTCCGTTCCCGTCTTGTACTAAAGGAGTATCAAATCTATAGATTTCCTCGATTTTAAGCTCATTATTCTCAAAATGGCCCAATATGTGACGACCGCTAGTCGCACCGATATCAATTGCTAAATAATATTTCATGCAATAATTATGCTTTTAATTAACCAATTAAAAAAGAGATGAACGCATTATTGAAATACGCTCAAACTAATCCCCATAATCCGAACCCCTCGATTTATCTTCGACAAAAATCAAAAGAGGATCGGTAATATCAAATATTTCCCTATATATGTATCCTTCTCTAGTAATCCAAGGATTTTCGAAATCGGCAGTAAATATAACCTTATGCTTACTTTTTATGGTTTTATCTATCTCTTCCATAATTAAGTGAAAAGATTCAGGGCGTTTTTCTTTAAATCCCTCTAAACCATCATAAAAACCAGGCTCAACATAAAATATATTGCCCTCACTATCTTTATAGCAATGCACTAATTTATTAGCGGGGTCTACTATTGATTCGTAATTATTAAATTCTACATATTCCATAAGTACCTATATTATATAAATATTGCGCATAAACTCTATATTTTGTTATCGCAACCCAAGTTAAAAGGAGGGTTGCCCCTCCTAGTAAGATGAAATTGTTATTAATAGATATAGTTTTCCATTGGATAAACCATATATTCATTACATGGTAGTTCATCCAAGGTTATTAATCCTGGTTCGTCAGAAATAACATCAGGAATTCTATTTACTATTGTTGCACAGGTATGTTCAACAGTTGCGGGTTTAACGACATGGAATTCAGTGTTAGGTTCACCACTAATCTTCCAATCGCACATATCTCCATCATCTGGACCATATACTTTACCAATGCATTGGGTTTCAAGAGTGATTCCTTGATGGGTTTTGGTAGTGACTACCGCTGCCATTCCAACACATTCACCTTTCTTGATGGTTCTTCCCATCGTCTTGGAATAAATATCTTTGTCCTCGAAATATGGGACTGCTTTTTGGGTGGTGGATTCAATTGATAATCCCAAAGCACTTGCTAAAGCATCATTACTATTCCAGACATAAGAAGGAACTATTGTTTCAGGATGGGCTAATGTCTTTTCGAATTCTTCAGGAGTTAATCCAACCCCATGAGCTTTTGCTAATGCTAAGCCATATTCTTCAACATTATAAGAAACTGCACCTTCTATTTTGCTAATCTTATGGCAGCCTCCTGCAACTAAAGCAACCATGTTGACCCAGAATATATCTTCCATGCCACTTCCTACGATAGTTGCACCGTTTTCTTTAGCGGTTTTATCTAGGATATTCGCATGTAATGGATCTGTATTCCAGCAATAAGTCATTTCTTCGCAAGTTGTGATGACATTGATTCCTCTTTCAAGGCATTTCATGAAGTGAGGGAAACAATCTTCGACAGTAGAGAACAAGGTGACAACCGCAATGTCAGGATCGCAAGAATCTAATACTTCATCAGCGTTATTAGAGATCTTGACTCCTAATTTATAGCCAAGCTCTGCAAATTCACCGACATCCATCCCAACGATTTTAGGATTAACATCAATGGCACCGACGATTTGGGCGCCCTTGTCGACGAGGTAACGGAGGATGTATTTACTCATCTTCCCACATCCATATTGGACTACTTTTATTTTTGGCATTTTTTTGCCTCCTATATGGATAGATTAACGATAAAAATATACTTATTCAACATATGTACTCATTTTTATCGACATATTGATTAAATCGTTAAACTTGGTTTATCTATATAAGGACTAATCGTGTAAAATATATAGTTAAGATGAAAGAAGCGATAGTTAACAAGAAAGACAAAATCAAGATAGTGTTCACCGATATTGACGGAACATTATTCTCCCATAAGACAAATAGGGTTCCCCCTTCTGCAATCGAAGCTATCGAGAAAATGCAGGAGAACGGAATAAAGGTTTTCTTGTGCTCTGGAAGGAATTACTACCTAATCAGGAAATCTGGAGTTTTGAATCTATTTCATCCAGACGGACTTATAACGATGAATGGAAGCAATGCAATCATCGGAGGGAATATCATCTATAGATATCCAATCCCACCAACTGTAGTAGATAAAATGATTCTTTTTGCTAAAAAACTTAAATTTGGTTTGACCTTAATTGAAGAAAATGAAGGTCATATCAACATGATTGATGAAAGAGTTATTTCTGCTCATGAAAAATATGGAACAAGGTTCCCT
>JALEUF010000038.1 GCA_022781015.1 Caryophanales bacterium | reverse complement strand
AGCTGGAATTGATGTTGTCGAGATTCATGGCGATAGATTAGTCGGTTCCTTATGCTCCCCAATCATTAACAAAAGAAACGATGAATTCGGTGGATCTTTTGAAAATAGAATCAAGTTTGCCTTGATGGTTGTTAAGGCCATTAAGGAAGTTTCGGGCGATATGCTTATCGAATATAAGCTTCCTATCATAACTAGGCAAAAAGATGGATCCTTGCTTGGAAAAGGCGGACTTCCTATTGAAGAAGCTGCTAAATTAGCTGCATTACTAGAAAAAGAAGGGGTAGATATGATCCATGTTGCCCAGGCTAACCATACCGGCAATATGAACGATACCATCCCAGCCATGGGAACTAGGGACTATACATTCATGATTGATGAATGCAAGGAAATTAGGAAAGCAACTACTATCCCTCTTTCTATCGTTGGCAGGGTTTTGACTCCTAAAGCGGGCGAGGCTCTTCTTTCTAGTGGCGTCTGCGACATGATTGGATATGGACGTTCCTTATTGGCCGATCCTGATTTTGATCCAAAGTATAGCAAGGCAAGACCAATCAAATTAGAGAATGCATCATGTGTAATAAAGGCTGCACCGATGCGATTACTTCTAGAAGGTTCCTTTCTTGCGTACTTAATGCCGAGAATGGATATGAAGCTACTAAACATATTAGTAAAGCCGAACATAGCTATAAGATTGCTGTAGTTGGAGCTGGAGTTGCTGGGCTTGAGGCTGCTAGGGTTCTTGCAATAAAAGGGCATCAAGTCGAAGTATTTGAAAAGAGTCTAAAAGTAGGCGGACAAATAAATATCGCTAGCGTTCCTCCTAGAAAAGAAGAAATGCTTAGGATAATCAATTATTTCGAGGCTACTTTAGCTGAGCTAGGCGTTACGATTCATCTAAACAAAGAATTCAAGAAAGAAGATGCTTCTAATTTTGATTATGTATTCGTTGCAGTTGGCTCAAGCAATGCCAAACCTAGAATCGAAGGAATAGATAATCCTAATGTTGTCTCTTCTTGGGATATCTTAGCCCATAAGGAAATACCATTTGGCAAAGTCATTGTCTGCAGGGGAGGCTTAGTTGGAGTCGAAACAGCCGAATATCTAGCAGAAAGAGGACATGAAGTCGAAATAATCGAAATGCAAAAGCAAATTGCCAAAGAAGAAAGTTCGACAATTCTCCCTACAATTAATAAATCCTTCAAGGAACACGATGTCAAAATCCATCTATTAAGCAAGATAAAATCATTTGATTTAGATGGAGTAAATATCGATGTCCTTGATGAAAATGGGAATGTAATCAAGCAAGAAAAGATATATGGTGATACCATCGTAACTGCCTTGACTTCAAGCAAGAATAAGTTCGAGCTAGAAGGAGTTGCAAATGTTGTCTATATTGGCGATTGTTTACAAGGTAAGCCCAATACAATAGAAAATGCAATCAAAACCGCTTATGATGAAGCCAATAAGATTAATTAAGGGAGGAATTGGAAATGAAGCTAACATTTAGGTGGTATGGAATAAAAGATAGCATCCCCCTAACTTACCTAAGGCAAATCCCAAATCTAAGTGGAGTTGTTACGGCTGTTTATGATGTTCCAGTTGGTGAAGTCTGGAAAGAAGAATCGATTAAATTACTAAAAGATAGTGCCGCCTCTAATGGCCTAGAAATGGAAGTAATCGAATCGATTCCAGTCCATGAAGATATCAAAATGGGCAAGCCAACTAGAGATAAATATATTGCAAATTTTATCGAAAACATTAGGCGTGTTGCTAAATATGGCGTCAAATGCATCTGCTATAACTTCATGCCTGTATTCGATTGGCTTCGTACCGAGATGCATCATAAAAATAGCGATGGCTCGACTTCTTTGTCTTATTCATACGAAGATTTCAAGAAGATTGATCCAAATAATCTCCACCTTCCAGGCTGGGATGAAAGCTATAGCCATGATGAACTACAAAGCTTATTAAATGAATATAAATCAATTAGCCATGAGCAATTATTTGAAAACCTTGTCTATTTCCTAAATAAGGTTATCCCGGTTTGTGATGAACTTAACGTCAAGATGGCTATCCATCCAGATGATCCGCCATGGGATGTATTCGGACTCCCTAGGATTATTTCTAATGAAGAAGACCTTGATAAGATGTTTGCTGCTGTACCAAGTACGAATAACGGCTTGACTTTATGCACTGGCTCATTCGGTGCTGGTAGAAATAATGATTTAGTCCATATGGCTGCTAAATATAGCAAGCAAGGAAGAGTCCATTTTGCCCATTTAAGGAATGTAAAATGGACCGATGACCATGATTCTTTCTGCGAAGTAGGGCATTTTAGCAATGATGGAAGCCTTGACATGGCTAAGATTGTTGAAGCTCTTATCGACAATGGATTCGATGGCTATGTCAGGCCTGACCATGGAAGAAATATATTCGGAGAAGATGGCAAGCCTGGATATGGATTATATGACCGTGCTTTAGGATGTGCCTATATAAACGGCTTATTCGAAGGAATTAGCAAGGTAAAGAAGGAAACAAAATGAAAACGTTTTTCGGGGATGACATTTTATTAGAATCTAATTCGGCAAAAACCCTTTATGAACATGTAAAAGACTTGCCTATCATCGATTATCATTGCCATTTAAATCAGGTAATGATTAAAAATGATTCCTCTTTTAGCGATATCGGGGAATTGTGGCTTGCTGGCGACCATTATAAATGGAGGGCCATGCGCTTAGCAGGGGTTGATGAAAAATATATAACCGGGGATGCTTCATATAAGGATAAATTCCTTAAGTATTGCGAGATTCTTCCAAACTGCTTCAATAATCCACTTTATTTTTGGTCACATCTAGAATTAAAGCAGGTATTCGGGATCAATCTAGAAATAAATAAGGATAACGCCGAGACTATATATAGGAAGGCCAATGAAAAGCTTAAGGATTT
>JALEUF010000068.1 GCA_022781015.1 Caryophanales bacterium | reverse complement strand
GGGGAATAAATCTAGAAACTGCTAAACTATGTGTAGATAAAGGGGTTGACGTCCTTGTTGCAGGGTCATATCTATATGGACATGATGATTATAAAGAAAGGTTAAAAGGGTTAATTGAATTATGATAGGTATAATCTTATTTGCTTCCTTCCTTGTATTACTATTTGGCTTCTTTATCTTTTATATGGTTACAGGATGCCTCTCTTATAAAAATAGGTATAAGAAGAATTATGATTACTTGTCTTGCTTCCCATTTGAAATGAGCGATAGCGATGATAAAAATAGCCACATTAATAAATTTGCCTGTATTGGTCTAGCAATTATAGTTGCTGGAAGTAGTTTCTTCCTTATTTATTTAAATCCAACTTTCTCTTCTTTGGATTCATTAGGAATCGTAATTGGGATAATAACTTTATTTACGATGGCTTCTTTTGTTGGGCTAAATTATATCCCTGCCTATGTATTTAAATACCATCTGATATTATCAGTTGTATTCTTTTCCTTATCGGCCTTGCTTGATATTGTAATCGGGCTTACTTTCTTTAATTTATATTCATATTTATCAATGAATAAACTAGCAATGACTTTGGCTATAATTTGTCTAGTTATTGCCTTAATCAAAGGATTGATCCTAGTTAATCCTAGATTATCTAAATGGACTGAACTCCAATCTTCAGTCGGAAGCGATGGGGTAGTTACTTCTAGCCGTCCTCGTCCGTTCATCTTGGCCTTCTCTGAATGGCTTACTTTATTCCTAGATATATTATCCTTATTAGTATATATAATAGGATTATTGATATTTAGCCTAGAAATCGCCTAAATAGGTAAAGAAAAAAAGACGTGTTTTCACGTCCCTTTAACTTCTAGCAAATAATCGAATTATTTGGCTGCTTTTTCTTGGGCCTTGATAGTCTTGTTTAAGGTACGATAAGCTCTAGCAGACATCCTGACTTCGACCATCTTTCCGTCAACGTTGACTTTGTATTTTTGTAAATTGACATTCCAACGACGACGGGTGGCTCTTAGTGAGTGACTACGAGCATTTCCGCTGACTGGGCCTTTTCCTGTTACTGGGCAAACTCTAGACATAGTAAATACCTCTTTGCGGGTTACGCGTATGGAAATATAGCACAGGCTAGGGGTAAGTGCAAACTTTATTTAATAATAAAGTGAAATATCTAGCCCCTTAGACCTCTTTTTAGGATATGGGTTAGATTAATAGCAAAAACGAAACTAAAACATATAAATAAATTACGGAAATGAAAGATGATAATACACTTAATTAATTTTCTAGTTCAATTGGAAAAACTCCACTTTAGATGTCTAAAACTATTCTTTCTGAATATTAGGTAATTAAGGTTAAAATTGTTTAGATTTTTAGTGCCTTTTTCTAACATTTTTCATATAATGAATTTGTATTAATAAGGAGCTCCTATGGGCATAAAAATTGCTGCTATGATTTTAGCTGGTGGCAAAGGAACTAGGTTAAAAGCTTTGACAAGAAAAACTGCTAAACCTGCTGTTTCCTATGGCGCCAAATATCGTATTATCGACTTTCCTCTTTCAAATTGTGCCAATTCCAACATCAACCATGTTGGGGTTTTGACCCAGTATGAATCTAGTGATCTCAATTCCTACATCGGGAATGGCAAAAACTGGGGTTTAAACGGGGTAAATTCCCTTACAGCCGTCTTAACTCCAAAGCAAACCGAAGAAGGTTCTTCCTGGTATAAAGGAACTGCCGATGCCATCTATCAAAATATAGATTGGCTTGATTCGATTGCCCCTGAATATGTCTTGATTCTTTCTGGGGACCATATCTATTCGACTACTTATGATGAAATGCTTAAACTCCATGAAGAAAAAAAGGCTGACTGCACGATTTCAGTTATCGAAGTACCTATTGAAGAAGCTTCCAGGTTTGGAATTCTTGAAACTGATAATGAAAGCAATATAACTGCCTTCAAGGAAAAACCAAAAGTACCTAAGTCAAATCTTGCTTCCATGGGTATTTATATCTTTAATTACAAGATACTTAGAAGCATGCTAGTCGAAGATGCAAAAAACGAAAATAGCGACCATGACTTTGGCAAGAATATCATCCCAACCATGCTAGAGAAGGGAAAGAAACTTGTCGCCTATACTTTTAAGGGATATTGGAAGGATGTAGGTACTATTTCTTCCTTACACCAAGCCAATATGGACCTTCTTTTAAGTGGAGACCCTTCTATAAATCTATTCTCGGTACAGGCTAATCAAAGGATTTATTCAGAAGATACACACGCTACCCCTCAATATATCGGCAGCAAGGCTGTTGTTAAGGATTGTTTAATCAACCAAGGCGCGACAATTCTAGGCGAAGTTGACCATTGTGTCATCTCTAGCCAAGTCGAAGTCGAAGAAGGTGCCAAGGTTGTTAATTCTGTCTTGATGCAAGGAGTTAGCATCAAAAAAGGCGCTGTTGTTGAAAATGCCATCATTGGCCCAAATAGCGAAGTCGAAGAAAACGAACAGTTAAATGTCGGAAACAAGGATATTGCCTTGTATGCAAGAGGTTAATTTTATGAATGATGTAATTGGTATTGTAAATTTTCACTCTTCCCCAGAGATTCCTCAGTTAACTGATTCCCGCCCATTAGGATCGACTTCCTTCTTAGGTAGATATGCCTGCTGCGACTTTGCGATGTCTAATATTACTAATTCCGGTATTTCTACGATGGGAATATTAGTAAAAGACCATCAAAGATCCATCCTTAAGCATCTAGGCAGCATGGATGCCTGGACTACCAATACTAAAATTGGTCAACAAATTATCATGTATAACGAGCCAGGGCACCTTTATCCTTCATCTAATACAGATATTAATAACATCAAGGAAAATGACTGGGTCTTATATGATTCAAGTGCTTCCTATATTGTTGTTGTTCCAGCCCACGTTATTACTAATATCGATTTAAGACCGATAATAAAAGAACATATCCAAAGGAAAGAAAAGATTACTGTTGTTGCTACTAAAGTTAAAAATGCCGAAGATGAATTCTTGACTTCAAAAGTACTTTCAGTTGATAAGAATGGCTATGTGCAGGAAGCTATTGAAAATGTTGGCATTGCTGGAGAGGCTATTGTCTCAATGGAAATGTATGTCATCAATAGAACTGTTCTAGCAGATATGATTCATCGTTATGCTAGACGTAATCTTACTTTGGATTTAAAGACTCTTATCTATATCGTTACTAGGGAAGATGGATTCAAGGCCCATGTATATATGTATGATGGATATGCTAGATGTATTGATTCATTTAAGCATTACATGGATTATTCTTTTGAATTATTTTCCAAAGATATCTCCAAACAATTATTCAAGAAAGATTGGCCAATTTATACATTGACCCACGATACGCCACCAGCCTTATATGGCAAGGATGCAAAAGTATCTAATTCCTTTATTTCTAATGGTAGCTTAATCGAGGGGACTGTCATAAATTCCATCATTGCGCGTAATGTAAAAGTTGCCAAAGGTGCCGTTGTGAAGGATTCTATTGTCTTCTCTTCAACTATGATTGGGGATAAGGCCCACATTGAAAATGCCCTTATCGATAAATATTCTATTATCACCCGTTCCCATATTGTCTCTGGTGATAAAAACGAGCCACATTATGTAGCCCAAGGATCTATTATATGAAAATTGCATTTGTATCAAGCGAATCAAATCCCTTTTCCAAAACTGGTGGATTAGGTGATGTTGTCTATTCTTTATCGAAAGAACTCTCTTCCAAGGAAGATGTTTCGGTTTTCCTCCCATTTTATGAATCAACTTCTAATAAGGATTATAAATTCAAGCAAGTTGCATCTTTCTATACAAAGATGAGCTGGAGAAACCAACAAACCGACATCTATTACTATAAATTAAATAATGTCAATTTCTATTTCCTTGCCAATTCATATTATTTCACTAGGCATAACCTATATGGATATGGAGACGACGGGGAACGTTTCGCTTTCTTTAGCCTTGCCGTTATAGAGACTATAAAGCAATTGAATCTCCATTTCGATATCATTCATTGCAATGATTGGCAAACTGGAATGATTCCTTGCTTAGTCAAGAAAAAAGACCCATTCCATCCTAATTTTTCCTATACTAAATTCATCTTTACCATCCATAACCCAATGTTTATGGGTTTGATTGATAGGTATTTCCTAAATGATTTCTATTCCTTGAGCGATGATTTATTTGATTCAGGCGAACTTCGTTTTGAAGGAATGGTTTCTACTTTCAAGGCCGGCATTGTCTATAGCGATAAAATTACTACCGTATCTCCAACACATGCTCTTGAATTATTAGATCCATCATCGACATTTGGTTTATCTTATATCTTAACTTTAAGAAAAGATGATTTTGTCGGGATTTGCAATGGCATTGATGAAAATGAATTCAATCCAAAAGAAGATCCTAATATTGCTAAAAAGTATTCAATCAAAGACGTTACTAGTGGCAAGAAAGAATGCAAGAAGGCAATGTTTGGTAAATGCCTACTTGAATATAAAGATGTTCCTTGCTATGGACTAGTTTCCAGATTGACTTCCCAAAAAGGAATCGAATTAGTCTTAGCTGAAGCTAGAAAAATCTTAAATAACGGAGGGGCTTTCTTTGCTCTTGGGTCAGGCGAATATGCCTATGAACAAGCATTAGAAGATTTAAGAAGAGATTATCCAGATAGAGTTGGAATCTATATTGGCTATAATGCTAAATTTGCCCATTATATATATGCTGGGTGTGATTTCTTCCTCATGCCTTCTTTATTTGAACCTTGTGGGATTGGACAGATGATTGCCTTAAAATATGGTACTCTTCCAATTGCTAGAAGAACGGGTGGCTTAGCGGACACTATTGTTGATTATAATGATTCCAATCTAGATAAAGCTGATGGATTCCTCTTTAATGACTTTGATATCGGTGGACTTGATTATGGAGTCTATAAGGCTAGTCTAGTCTATAATGACAAAGCAAAACTAAGAAAACTTAGAAGCAATGCCATGAAAGCAGACCATTCATTGAATAAATCTAGTTTGCAATATCTAGAACTATATAAGCAAGCCCTAAATAAATAGTTATTTAGCCTGCCCTTTTATCTATTTAATTTTTAATCAGTTAGTCTATAATTTGCCTTATGAGTTACGATTATAAGAATATTGAACAAAAATGGGCAAAATACTGGGATGATAACAATACCTTTTATTGCGACACCCACGATTTTTCTAAGCCCAAATATTATGTATTAGACATGTTCCCATATCCATCAGGACAAGGATTACATGTCGGACATCCTGAAGGATATACCGCGACCGATATAGTCTGCAGGATGAAAAGAATGCAAGGATATAATGTCCTCCATCCAATGGGTTGGGATGCTTTTGGCCTTCCAGCCGAACAATTTGCCATTAAGAACAATGTCCATCCAGAAGAATTTACCAGGAAGAACATTGCTAATTTCAAACGCCAAATCAAGGCCCTTGGGTTCTCTTATGATTGGAGTAAGGAAATTGCTACAATCGATGAAGATTATTACAAATGGACCCAATGGATCTTTATCCAATTGTTTAAGCATGACTTGGCTTATGTTGCCGATATTCCAGTCAATTATTGCCCTGAATTAGGAACTGTCTTGGCTAATGAAGAAGTCGTTAACGGAGTTTCTGAAAGAGGGGGGTATCCAGTTATTAGGATGCCTATGAGGCAATGGGTGCTTCGTATCACTAAATATGCCGATAAACTAGAAAAAGATTTAACTTTACTAGATTGGCCAAAGTCTACTTTAGAAATGCAAAAGAACTGGATTGGCAAAAGCGAAGGTGTTTCCATTACTTTCAAGATAAATGGAAGTAACGAAAGCTTTGAAGTATTTACTACTAGGGTTGATACTTTATTTGGCTGCACTTATTGTTGCTTAGCCCCTGAACATCCTTTAGTTGCTAAATTAACCTCCGCTTCTCAATTAGAAGCCGTTAATAAATATGTAGAAGAATCCAAACGTAAATCAGATTTGGTTAGGACTTCTACTTCTAAAGATAAGACTGGTGTCTATCTTGGATTTGATGCGATTAATCCTATAAATGGGAAAGTAATTCCAGTTTATTGTGCAGATTATGTACTTGGTTCATATGGATCTGGAGCGGTTATGGCTGTTCCTAGCCACGATTCTAGGGATTATGAATTTGCCAAAAAACATAATCTTGAAATAATCCAAGTTGTCGAAGGCGATATCTCTACTTCTGCTTATGAGGGAGATGGAAAACATATCAATTCCAGCTTTGCTGATGGATTAAATATTGCGGATGCCAAAGTTGCAATAACTAAGAAATTAGAAGAAATCGGTGCTGGTAAAAGAGTCATCAATTACAAATTGCGTGACTGGATTTTCTCTAGGCAAAGATATTGGGGAGAACCAATCCCTGTTGTTAAGCTTAATGATGGAACCGAATTCCCTCTTCCAGAAGATCAACTCCCATTAGTACTTCCTGAATTAGATGATTATAAACCTACTAAAGACGGCAAACCTCCATTATCCAAAGCACCTTCTAGCTGGTTAAATTATGTTGCTCCAGATGGAAGAAAAGGTGTTAGGGAAACTAATACAATGCCTCAATGGGCGGGTTCTTGCTGGTATTACATCCGTTATATAGATCCACATAATAACAATGCGATTGGCGATAAGAAATTATTGGACCATTGGCTTCCTGTTGATTTATATGTCGGCGGAGCTGAACATGCCGTATTGCATTTGCTTTATGCTAGATTCTGGCATAAATTCCTTTATGACATTGGCGTTGTATCCTCTAAGGAACCATTTAAGAAATTATTCCATCAAGGGATGATTTTAGGTTCAAACGGGGAAAAGATGTCTAAATCTAGGGGGAATGTCGTTAATCCAGATGAGATAGTCAATAATTATGGCGCTGATTCACTTCGTTTATTTGAGATGTTTGCAGGACCGTTAGAAGAGGCAAAACCTTGGTCTACTACCGGAATTGAAGGTAGCAAGAGATTTATAGAAAGAGTATTTAGATTAGTTGATGATCCTACTTTCTATGAAAAAATCTCATCTACAAATTCCCATGAATTGGACTTTGAATTTGCTTCGATGGCTAAAAAAGTCAGCGCAGATTTTGATGCTTTAGCGTTTAATACTGCTATTTCTGCTATGATGGTATTTATCAATGCCGTCTATAAAGCTAAATCTATATATAAGGAATATATTGAAGGATTTATTAAGATGTTCTCTTGCATTTGCCCTTATGTAGGAGAAGAAATGTGGCAAAAACTTGGTCATGATTCCACGCTAGCTTATGAGCCATGGCCGACTTATGATGAAGCTAATCTAGTTAAAAATACGATGAAGATGGCCATCTCAGTTAATGGAAAAACTAGAGATGTCATGGAATTCGATGTTGATATTAGCCAAGATGACGCCCTTACTATGGTAAAAGCCAATCCAAAGATTGTTCAATATATCGACGGCAAGGAAATCAAGAAGATTATCTTTGTCAAAGGTAGAATTTGCAACATAGTAGTTTAATCTAAATCAAATTTATAAGCCCTTGCCGTTGTGAAGTGAGACCCAAATGTTGGACAAACAACAGGAGGGTCTCACTTCATTGCGAGGGCTTTTTTAGATAGTCTATCTAGAGTAAAATCAACCTATGAGAAATAATATTATTGTACATTCGATTGACTCTAATCGTATTAAAAAAGACCATTTTTTAGCCTGTGTAGAGATTCCTGCCGGCTGCAAGAACAAATATGAGCTTGATGAAGATAGCGGTTACCTAATGTTAGATAGGATACTTTTTACATCGACTCACTACCCACATAATTATGGATTCATCCCTAAAACCTGGGGTCTAGATGATGACCCATTAGATGTCATGATTGTTACTAGCGAGCCTATAGTTCCTATGGCTTTAGTAAGATGTCATCCAGTGGGAATGCTAAATATGAAAGATTCTGGTTTTGTCGATGAAAAAATAATTGCTGTCTGCGATAATGATCCTTTTTATGCTCAGATAAAACAAATCCACAAACTACCAAATCACCTTCTAGATGAAATCCGTCACTTCTTTAAAGTATATAAGCAATTAGAGAATGGAAAGCCTACTGAAATTGGTGGGTTTGAAAATAGGGAAGTTGCTGAAGAGGCGATAGAAAAAGCTATTGCTAGATATAAAGATAAGTTTGAGAAGTAAATACTCTCTTATAAATAATCTTAGAAGTCTTGCTTAAAATGCAGGGCTTTTTTCTTTGATTATTATATTATGAACAAAATGATTTTATTAAAAATAATATTATTAAAATATTGAAAGATGTTTACTTAAATATTTATATAAAAATAGTTCAATAAAAAATATTAAAATAGTACAACAAATTAATTTATGATAAACTATATTCGATGAAAAACTTTGCTAGAATAATTTCCAATCAAATTAAAGATTCGATTTCTGCCTCCTCCATTGTTTTGCTTACTGGATTCAAAGGTAGTGGGAAGTCATTTTTAGGTGGTAAATTTTCATCCTCTTCCATTAGCTTTTCTTCTTCTAACAACAAGGAATATTTATATACCGCAGATGCAAAACCACTTAATTTACTTCTAGGAGATTACCCTAGATTAATAGATGGGATTGAAGTTAAGGAAAAGATGCTTGATGCTTGCGTTTTATTTTCGTCAACAAAAAATGATGGTAAATTCATTTTAACTTCTTCTAAAAAAATAAGTTCATCTTCTAACCTTGCTTCTTTTTCAACAGTTTTTGTTTATCCGATGTCTTTGTACGAATCGAAGGAATCTAATGGGAATGTTTCTTTGTCTTCGCTTTTTGATAGGAAAAAAATCGAGCCAACTAAATTAATTTCTACCCTTAGTTTGGACCAGCTTATCTTTTCTACCTGTAGGGGAGGGTTTCCGAAGTCTTTAGAAGTCATTGACAAAGAAGAAAAACTAACAGTAGCGAAATCTTATTTAACCAAATCTTTGAAATCTGAATTAAGTTTAGCGTCTTTAAACAAAAGAGATTACTCAACAGCTCTTTCAATAATCAAATCATATTCAAAGAATTTGTTCTCTTTTGAAAAGAATACTTTCCTTTTAGAATCCACAAAGAAAGAAAAATCATTATCAAAAACCACCTATTACGCCTATAAAAAGGCGCTAGAAGATATTTTCTTGCTCAACGAGATAAAACCTTGGAATCTGTCTTTAAGAAGCAAGGGAGTTGTTATTTCAGCTTCTAAGAGATGTTTGATTGATCCTAGTTTAGCTATTGCTGCATTAAATCTTAAACCTGATGATTTTAAAACTAGTTTATTAAGATTTTCGTATTTATTTAAAAACCTAGTTGCTAGGGATCTTCTAGTCTATTCACAGAAACTAGGTGGCAAACTGTATTATTATTCCGATAGATATGGGCTAGATGTTGATTTGGTTCTTGAACTTAATGATGGTAGATATGCTTTGATTAATGTCGAGTTAGGTTCATTTGATATTGATGCTTCTTCTAAACGACTAAACAAATTAGAAGAGTTAATTCTTTCATACAACAAAGAAAACAAAAAATACCCTTTGATGGAACCTACACTCAAATTAATAATTACTGCCTCTCCTCGTGGAAGTGTTAGAGATGATGGAGTGGCAGTTGTTCCTATAGGATGTTTGAAAGATTAGCTTTATTGACAAAATATAAAAAATTGGTTTGCTTCAATATTAATTTGTAAACTAATAAAATTACAAAATTTAAAGTAATGTCAATTTTAATAATTCTAATGGGTGTTTAATTATTAATACTTTATAATCATTCTAGGCGAAAGTTATGGACAATATAGAAAACAATATTTCAAATATATTTAACGAGACAAAAAATTATTTTAATTCTAACGAAACTAAATCGGTTGATTTTAGGCTTTCCCAATTAAAGAAGCTTTATAAAGCCATCAAGGATAATGAAAAAGAAATTGCAGAAGCCCTTCATGAAGATTTAGGGAAGTCTTACCAAGAATCATATATGTGTGAGATTGGATTAGTCTATCAAGAGATTTCTTACATGATTAAACACTTGAAGAAGTGGAGTAAGCCCAAAAACAAGTTTGCAGGATTGGCGGCCTTCCCATCTAAAGCAAGGGTTTACCATGAACCGGTAGGCAAAGTATTGATCATGTCTCCATGGAATTATCCATTCCTTTTAACTGTCCAACCTTTAGTAGGAGCGATTGGAGGGGGTAATGTTGCAATCATTAG
>JALEUF010000047.1 GCA_022781015.1 Caryophanales bacterium | reverse complement strand
AAATCCAAAAAGAAAACTTAGATTTTAAAGCAACTCCGTGGTTTGATGAATTAACTCCAGATGATGCTAGATATGTTGCCCCACTTTCAAGCAGAACAGTTGCTACATTGTCTAGCGAAAACGTAACAGTAATCAAGGATGAGGGCAGCAGTATCATGCCATTTAGCAATGCTATGGATGAATTAGCTTGGAAAGCTGGAGCAACCGATTATGGTGAAAAAGCTAAAATCATTGAGGAATTTGGTGGTTCTTCTAGAGAAAATGATGGCATCTTCATAAAAACAGGCAAGACTGAACTAGGAGAAAAACTAGCTGATGCTTCTATTACTCTACCAGAAATTAATTTCTTACAAGAATTAAAGGATGGTGGCGTTATTTCCATGGAATTAGGATGCCGTACTGGACAAGGTTATATCAAATTCAATGGAACTAAATTGTTTAGCAATAGCACTGCTTCAGTTTCTTATTTAACAAAAGTGAAGGCCTATTTCTATTTAGATAATGGCGCTGTCAAAGTTAGTTTCATAATCTTAGAAAAAGATTCAGCCGATACAACTTATTCAAAATATTTAAGGAAAGAAGTCATTTCTTCTTTAAGCACCGAAGAAGCAAATGGAACAAAGCGTATTGTTTATAATTTTGGAACAAATAAATATGGTAGGCATTATTGGTTGTCCAATCCAACCTTAGTTAGCAAAAAGGAATTTAAAACACCAGCAAGAACAACTAGACCTGCTGATGATCTATATGAATCTTATTTATTTGCAGGCTGGTATTCAGAAACCGGAAAATATGATTTCAGTAAACCAATAACCACAGAAGAAAGATTTACTCCAAAATGGGTTCCAGGAAAACAAGCCCCATCATATTTGGATATTGGTTGGGCTAAAGCCAATTTTGGGATGGGCGTAACTGGCACCGAAGGTGGAACAGCCTCTGACATTAATAGTGTTGCAGGTGCATTAAATGGTCTGACTTGGGGATGGGGAGATGCTAAAAAGCAATCTTTTACGGTAGACTTTAATAAAGCTTGTAGCGTTCAAAGTGTTTCGGATGACACTGGCGTCTTTATGAGAGCCAACGGAAAAGGAAGCTACATTGACTTACCGAAAATTAACTTCTTAGAAACAATCCCCGCCGGCAAAAAAATATTTATGAAATTAGGGGCCAACGCTAATAATAACATGTTAAACTTTGTTACTTCGTCAAATGAAACAAAGCGCATTATTAGAAATAGCCCTAGTGAAGACGGAACCCAATTCTTAACAAAAGTGTTAGTTTCAGTCTATAAAGGCAATGACAACAAAATCCATATGACATGTGACGATTCTACTGTAGATTTGTTTAACATGGATGGGGAACAAAGAATTTGGGAAACAGTTTTAACGGATGCTCAAGCCAACGGAACCGAAAGTTTAAGGTTTGTGCACGGTCAAGCCGGCTCAAGATACTACTGGATTGGTAAACCATTTGTTTATAACGATGATAACGTTGCTTTAAATACCATCACCGAAGGCAACATAACAGTCGGAAACGCCGTTTTAAAAACTAGGGCTCAAACAATATCAGAACAAGCAGATGCGACCTACAGTCCTAAAACTGCACCTCACGGGCAATGGTACAATAGCCCAGTCATCTCGGGCGAATCAGATGGCATTGGCATTCTTGGAAATGATTCAAAGAATGCTGCCACCCTTGAATTCAAGGTAAATTACAAAGCTCTTCTAGACAATTCTCAAGGCGTGAAATTCACAATTGGGGTTTGGAACGGAACCGACACGATTTACTATAAGGAAGGCGTTGACTATACTTCTTTAGGCGGTTCATACGTCAAGCCTAATATTGATAATAAGGATCATCAATATTTCAATACCAATAATTATACTAGAGAAATCATTGAAAAAACCTGGCACAACTGGCAAGCCACTGTTGATCGCTTTGATGGACTTACTGTATATAATAAAAATACTGCTGAAAAATATCAATTTACATTAACAGAAGGTCAATTAAACGGAACCGAACCATTGTCACTCAAGCTAACAGCAAGTAACGCTAACGGCCACTTCTTCTATCTCTCCAATTTGACCACCTTCTATTGCTAATAATAAAAAAATAGATCAACTACGGGTTCCTTAAATGGAGCCCGTTTTCATTTGGTCTGAAGCACAATAAAAACCACTCCCATACAATGAAGTGACTCTTATTTATATTCCCCTAATAATATCTTCTCTAAACTATTCCCTATATCGTCATGTATTACATATTTAAATAAATCATCCTTATGTGTCTTTTCTTTATTTATCAATATGGATGGTTTATATGATGGATAGAATAAAGGAAGGCTTGCAAAAGGTTCCACCGCTAAAGAAGTACCCCCTACAATTAATAGATCTGCCTTTTGGATCAATTCTATGGATCTATTTAGTTTTGTTCCATCTAATGGTTCTTCATACAAAACTACATCAGGCTTGATAATTCCCCCACAGCTACATCTAGGGATGTCATTTAGATTAATCTCGTCTAAGTCGTAACGTTTATTGCAAGACAAGCAATGATATGACCTAGTCGTCCCATGTAATTCAATTACATCTTTACTCCCAGCTTCTTGATGTAATCCATCTATATTCTGGGTGATAACAACTATATGGTGTCCCTGCTTTTCAAATTTAGACAACGCTAAATGGGCTTTATTTGGTTTGGCATTCCTAAATACCATCTTGTTGAAATAGAACTTATAAAATAATTCAGTATGGGAATAGAAAAAGGAAGAAGAAAGGATAGTCTCATAATCATATCCATATTCCTTCTTCTGGTTATATAACCCACTTTGGGATCTAAAATCTGGAATACCTGAGGCAGTAGATACTCCTGCCCCACCCAAAAAGATGACTAATTTAGCTTTGGAAGCAATAGAAGATAGATAGCTATAATCTATTCCTTCCATCTTCTAGAAGCCTCTTTGACCTTAGAGATATCTTCAATCTTTATATGTTCAAAAGTAACCATGTCTGTCTTGTTAGCTACTTTGGAGAGTTGATCTAAATTCCTTATAGTCCAGACATTTATCGGCTTCTTTTTCCTAAAGGACATTATCTTCTTGTTATCGACTATATTGAAATCGATATCTAGATAATCGAAGAAATTCCTGAATGCTAGGATATCTAGTCTATTTGATCCAATTAATAATCCAGTCGTGAACTTCTTCTTGAAAGCAAAATAAAGCAAGGCACGTGGATCAAAAGAAATCATTGATATGGTCTTCTTATTCTTAATAACAGAAAGGGCCTTGTCCACTTCTTTAGCAAGGCGATGATGGTTGCCATTATATGATTTAAGTTCCACGACAATCGGAACCCTTTCGTTATTTAATTCTAGTACTTCTTGCAAAGTAGGGAGCTTTTCGCCGTCTAGAAGAGAATAATTGGATTTGATTTCATCCAAAGTAAGCTCTTCTATGACGCCATCTTTATTAGTGACTCGCTTCAAGTCAGAATCATGACATACGACTAATTTCTTATCGATAGTCAAATGAACATCAAGTTCAAAAGCTAGATTATTTTCAATAGCCCTTTTAAAGGCGTTTAATCCATTTTCCGTATTATCTTCATCATGAAGTCCACGGTGGGCGATTCCCTTGAATAAGCGATCGTCATAACAAGAATAATTAATGTTTTTCATAACGTCATTATGATAAACCTTTTTATCCTAAAATATTAATAAATCGTATTAATGTTAAAAATAAAGTCATTTCTTCTTTTTCTTGGATTTGGATTTCTTCTTGTTGAATAATACGATTGATAAGACTAGGAATGTTAGGCCTAGTACACCTACCCCTGCGATTAATGGGATTAAGTAATTCGGGGCTTGCTTTGGATAAAGCTGATAATGATCGATAACTATATCCTTGCTTTTAGTTATCTCTTCTTCGTTTTCTTTATAGACTAAAGTAAATGTATAAGTCCCGAAATCATCATCATCAAAAGAAGGAATGACATATTCTAAAGAAGAACAAACTAAATCAATCCCATCCTTTTTCCATGAATAGACTGGGGAATCTAAATCTATATCAACTGTCGCGGTTATTTTAAATTCCTCTCCTTTAGTAGGAGCATATGCAGTCAAGGCGATGCTAGAAGACAAGGAACTAGATATTAATAAAAACGGGGTAAATAAATTCATTGGAATATTATAAATAAAGAAAAATGAAATATCTATTTTTT
>JALEUF010000017.1 GCA_022781015.1 Caryophanales bacterium | reverse complement strand
CTTCCTTGTTATTAAATGAAAAAGAAGTATCTAGAATAAAGGTTAATTCAGTTGGAACTTTTCCT
This sequence comes from Caryophanales bacterium, assembly GCA_022781015.1. Taxonomy (GTDB): domain Bacteria; phylum Bacillota_I; class Bacilli_A; order RFN20; family CAG-826; genus Alloenteromonas. Next base: position 5,207 of record JALEUF010000017.1, on the reverse strand, counting down.
TCTTCAACTCCTATAGTAGAAAGTAAGGATTTACATCCACTAGATTATGATTTTATTGATGAATGCGGAATTAATTTGCCGTTTGATTATCCTATAACTTATTCATCTAGCAATCCTTTAATTGGCAAGGTATTGAATAGCTATTATAAGAAAAATAATGGGGACGTGTATGAATTAATTAGCCCAAAAGTATTCGGATATAGAGATTTAGGAGAAGTAAAAATAAGAGGCAGATTTATCGGGACTAATTCTAGTTTTGATATTAATCTAACCTCAAAAGAATTAAAGGCTACTTCGTTTGAATTATCTCCAAGTGTCAATAATTCTAAAGTCGATTTTACTAATCATGAATTTGTTGCAGGAGATCTAGTCTATTTGAATCCAATATTTAATCCAAAGAATGCAAGTCAAGGCAAGATTCATCTCGAAGGGGATAATATTGAAATATATAATAACGACACCTCTTACCCATCTTTTAAAATAAATAAGGCAGGGGAGATAAATATAGTTGTCTCCATGGGTGAATTTAAAAAAGAATACAAATTAAAATCAATTGAAGCCCCAACTATTGCAAAAGAAGATGAAGCTAAAGTCCATTATTCGTTAAGAAAGATATTAGGTCATTTCCTTTTATTCGGATTTGAAGGGATATTTGCTTCTATTACTTTATATCTATCTTCATTTAAATCGAAAAAAGATAAATATTATATATACCCATGTGTAGTTCTATTTGGCTTCTTTATTGCCTTATTATCTGAATCATTCCAGGCTATACCTTCATTAAGAAGAGGTCCATCCATAATCGACGCTAGCATTGATTATGCAGGTTATTTATCTGGATTTTTGCTCGTAACAGTTATATACCTATTGATCCTATTCATTAGGAAAATAAATGAAAAAAGAAAAACTAAGAATAAATGATCTATCTTCCTTAACCTATGGCAAGGAAGGAGAAGAAAAATATAACGCCCTTGTTGATATTCTAGGGGAGGAGATTTTATCTAACCCAGCATATCTAAAAAATAAGGAATTAATCCAACATGGGTGTTCTTCTATTTTTGAGCATTGCCATAATGTTGCTGTTGAATCACTTAAGATTGTGGCTAGATTTAACATTAAATGCGATATCAAATCATTAGTAAGAGGCGCTCTTTTACATGATTATTTCCTTTATGATTGGCATGATAAGAAAAATAGATTGCCTCATCATGCCTATAAGCATCCTTTATATGCCTTAAAGAATGCCAAAAATGATTTTGATATCTCTAAAACTGAGGCCAATATCATCGCTTCGCATATGTTCCCACTTTGCTTTATCTTGCCTAGATGCAAAGAAGCTTTAATTGTTTCTTTTGCCGATAAGATATCGACTTTAAAAGAAAGAAAGCTTTATAAGAAGAAATCCAAATTATCTAAGTAATATGCTTTCTTGGAATTAGCTATATTTAAGAAATTATCCAGCGAAGTTTCTTTATATCTAGCTAAAGCCCAATAATACCAAAGGATATCTAAAAATGGGATTAATGCATATATATCCCTTATTTCTTTTTCGTCTAAATCGAATTGGTTAAGGAAATAGGAAATCATTTCTTTGTCTAAGGCATTTTCTTCAATTAGGGAAGCCAAATCAAAATAATATGAATTGATTGATGCAAATTCAAAATCAATTAGATAGGCTCTATTTTCATCTATTAGGATATTGCCACTCCAAAGGTCATTATGGGAAATGACTTGCTTGGAAGAATTAATTATATTGATTGCCCTTCTTACAATTTGCTTTTCTTCTTTAAATGGAGATTCAATATCTTTCTTATAAAAAGATAATCTTTGCATCAAGTTAAATTCATCCTGATTGTCAAAAATAGGTAGGGCATGTAGTTCTTTTATAACATTTGCTACCTTAATGATGTCTTCTTTATTATTCTTATCAAATTCTCTACTCTTTATAAACTCTTCGACCTTATTCCCGTTTTCATCAAAATAAAATAAAGTAGGGGCAATTCTATTCCCTTTTAGGCTTTTATAGATATTAAATTCAGCTTCAGGCAAATTAAAATCTTTATCTACTTCATTATTTATTTTCTTTCTAATCAATAATTCATTGGAGGCGTATATCTGATTTGATGTACCTGTAGTTAATTTGCTAAAGGAAGCAGGAGTGTTATCAATTAAGGATTTATAATTATTCATAATTTCTTTTTCCTGTTATTAAATAAAGAAACTGCCAAAGGGGATATTTTCCTAATATAGAAGGATTCATAACTAGATAATTTAACTTCTCCAGGCTTATTTCCTTTCCTTATATCTTTCCTTTTGCAATATATGACTTCACCAAAATCTAATTTAGAAGAAAGAAGGCTAAGCTCGCAGGCAAGTTCTATTTCTTTCTTGCTAGGATTCTCCTTTTCTAGAATTAGATGGGACCCATGGTTATCTTTAACATGGAAAAAACCATATTCTTTATTTGAACAATAGACGAAAGTCAAAAAATCATTGCTAGAAGCATTATGTCCGAATGCATATCTAGTCCCCTCATGTTCAACTATATATGGATATTTTGAACTAGGGAGTTCAATTTTATTTTCCTTTTTCTTAAGGTCAAGGCTAGAGAAATAGGTGGCTAATCTAGGCGCAGATAAAGAAGAAATAAAATCAATTAGGTTAGTGATTTCTTCTAATTCGGCTTGAGCCTTTTCTAGATTCTCTTTTCCTTTATTTATCTTTTCTTTACTTTTCTTGCTAGAAGAAAAATAATATTCGGCATTTCTAGCTAAAGATAATCTCTTATCTAGTTTTATCTTCTTCCCATAATAATCAAATTCGCCGCAGTCTAGATTTATATTATCCATATTCATGAATATGTAATTCCCGATTTCATCATCATTAATATGCTTATTACCATCTTCTATATCTTTATTAATCGCGATTAGTTTTCTTTCTAATGATTTTTTCTTAGATTTGATTTGTTTGATATATGGGGAATATTTATTTAATAATTTTCTTTCTTCTTCCTTTGATTCGTTATCCAAACAAAAGGCAAAGAATGAATCTATATCAAAATCCTTCTTATCCTTAATATCCATTGCATTATCGGGGGGATTATATATAGCGCCTCTAGTCAATATCCTCTTGCTTTCTAAAGTCGAAGGATTTAAGACCATGATAATATGTTTATCTTTATCTAGAATCAGGAAATTTGGTTTAGTAGGAATTAATTCGGCGATTAAATAATAGGTTATTTTTTGATATATGGAGTCAATGGTTTCAATTTCAAAGCTAATGATTCGGTCATTATTGACTTGAGTTATATTTCTAATAATTCCATCAGAAATATTCTTCCTTAGGAAAAAGAAAATAGATGAAGTAGAAGGGACATTTATTAATTTAGAATCCCCAATATAGATAGATGGGTTAGATCCATCAAAAGAAAATACAAGTCTATCTTTCCCTTTTAGGTAATAGGAAAAAGTCTTATCAGAGGCGATAGATAACCTAAATAATTTGGTTTCTTTTAACCTCGAATTTAATTTAGTTACATAGGAAGAGAATTCATCTAGACGTGGATACATGGGTTAAGTATATCATTTTGGATTGTCTTATAAATCAATAGAAAACAAAAAATATCTGCTTTTTTATAGTAAAAATTAACCATATATAGCCTTGGTCTAGTTGATTTAGCCATTTTAGGTTGCTAATATTTACCTATTATATGAAAAAAGGTCTGCTATTTATCTTATCTGGCCCATCCGGAGTCGGAAAAGGGACAATCAGGAAAGAGCTTATGAAAGATAAGTCTCTTAATCTTTATTATAGCGTTTCTATGACTACTAGGCCAATTAGACCCCATGAAGAAGAAGGCAAGGACTATTATTTTGTTAGCAAGGAAGAATTCCAAAGAAACCTAGATAATGATAACCTTCTTGAACATGCTACTTTTGTAGGGAATAGCTATGGCACCCCTAAGGATAAAGTCGAGCAACAATTAGAAGAAGGGAAGAACGTCCTTCTTGAAATTGATGTGCAGGGTACATTAAAAGTATTGGAAAAAGTAAAAGACTGCGTTTCTATTTTCCTTTTACCTCCTTCTTTTAAATCTCTAGAAGAAAGAATAAGAGGCAGATCAACTGAAACTGAAGAAGTAATAAAGAAAAGGTTAGCAAAGGCAAAAGGGGAAATGGAGCTAGCCCATTATTATAAATACCAAGTACTTAACGATGAAGTTTCTAGGGCTACAAAAGAAATTTCATCTATTATGAAAAAAGAAATGGAATTAAAGGCATAACGCCTTTTTTTCTTATGTTATAATTTTTATATGCAAGTCATTTCTGTTTTTATCGAACATTCAATATTCGCTTTGTCGAAGACTTTCGATTACCTTGCTTCTTCTTCACTAAATATCAAGCCCCTTTCTAGGGTTTTAGTTAGATTTGGCAAGCAAGAAAAGAAAGTTGGATTTGTGATGAGTGTCTCTTCTACTAATCTAATTAAAGAAGAACTAGATAAACAAACAGGAATAAATCATTACTATATTATTGAATTAATTGACAAAGAACCTTTAATTGATGAAAACCTTCTTGAATTGGCAAAGAAGGCATCTACATATTATCTATGCCCATTGATTAGCATTTTGAAGGCTATGTTGCCTTCATCTTTAAAGCCTTCTTATTCTGCCTTAAAAGGCCCAAAGATTGCCTATGATAAATATGTCTATATTGCAAAAGATGATGAAACAGAGTTAACCCCAAAGCAAATCGAAGCCTTTAGGTTAGTAAAAGAAAATGGGGAAGTATTAAAAAAAGAAGCTGGATCAGTTTCCATAGTTAATGCCCTTATTGGAAAAGGAATATTCGCGACTAAACTAAAAGAAAAAAATAGACTTAGATTAGATGAAATCAAGCCTACCCTCCCCCCGATTTTGAACTATGAGCAAAAAGAGGCAATGGAAGGGATTTATAACTCGACCAAACCTATTAATCTACTACAGGGGGTCACTGGTTCAGGAAAAACAGAGGTCTACTTACAACTTTCTTCTTTATACCTAAAAGAAGGCAAGGGAGTAATCATGTTAGTCCCTGAAATATCTTTAACCCCTAGAATGGTTAATTTCTTTAAGTCTAGGTTTGGTGATGGGGTTGCTATTCTCCATAGCGGACTTACAAACGGAGAGAAATATGATGAATATAGAAGGATAAAAAATGGGGAGGCTA
>JALEUF010000194.1 GCA_022781015.1 Caryophanales bacterium | reverse complement strand
CTCTAAATTTGGCAAGGGCGAAAATAACCCAAGGGGGTCTTCGTTATGGTAAAAGAAATCGATATGTCTCTTATCAATGAGAAAAAGGCTAGGAAAAAAGCCATCATCAATAAAACAATCGGACTATCTATCATTTGGCTTGTCTTGCTTTTGATGTATGTACCAATTCTAGTTTTAATTGCCTATTCGTTTACAACTGCGACAAACGTCGGAACCTGGACCGGATTTAGCTTCGATCTTTATAGTGCCTTATTTAAAGACAAGGAAATAATGACCGCGCTAGGCAATACAATAATTATTGCAGTAGTGTCCGCTCTTATTTCAGTAATCTTAGGGACTTGCGGGGCTATCGGGGTATTCTATTCGAAAAAGAAGACTAGGACTGTTATTGAAACAGTTACCCAAATCCCAGTAGTCAATGCCGAAATAGTAATCGCCTTGTCATTAACCGTCATGTTTGTCTTTGCCGGGACCTATATCTTCATGGGAAAGAATATATTCTCTTTCTGGACCTTATTATTAGGCCACATCATTCTTTCTCTCCCGTTTGTATATCTTTCCGTCAAACCAAAATTGCTTCAAATGGATCCACATATCTATGAAGCTGCCCTTGATTTAGGTTGCACCCAAAATAGGGCTATATGGAAAGTTGTCATCCCTGAAATTCTTCCAGGCATCCTCTCAGGAACCTTACTTGCTGTTACCTTGTCCCTAGATGACTTCATCGTTACTGCCTTTACTAGAGGCGCTGGACTTCTTTCAGGAGAAAAGACCATCGATACTTTATCGACCTTAGTCCAAGCCAAAATCAAAAAAGGCCCAGTTCCACCGGAAATGAGAGCCTTAACTACAATTATCTTCCTAGTTGTATTAGCTTGTGTTATCGCAATAACAATCGTTAATAACGTCAATTCTAGGAAAAAGAAAGGGAGGGAAAGACTATGAACTTCAAGAAATCTTTGTTTTTTCTAGCATCTATCTTGTTATTATCCCCACTTACTGCCTCCTGTTCCTCTTCTGATTCAGGAGACTATATAAAGCTTCGTATATTGAACTCTGAAGACTATATAGGAGAAGGGGAAATCGAAATCTCTTTGAAAGAAGGAGAAGAAGCGGAAACATTTGAAAATGTAATCGCTGCTTTTGAAGCCTATGAAAAGAAGGTCAACAATAAAAACGTCAAGGTAATCTATGACACCTTCGATACAAACGAAACCATGCTTTCATCTTTAAAGACTGGCAAATCAACCTATGACTTAATTTGTCCTAGCGATTATACAATCCAAAAGATGATGGCTAATGGCATGCTTGAACCATTTGATAGTGGCTCTACCCCAAATTATGATGAATATGCCTCTAGGTATCTTTTGTCCCAGATGGATTATATTTCTTCTACAATCGGGGATGGGAGCGAGATAGCTTATCCTATTTCTAAATATGCGAAAGGATATATGTGGGGCACATTAGGTGTCTTATATAATCCAAGCAAGATCAATAAAGAAAAAGGGATAGATGAAGATACAGTCAAATTCGATATGGCCGATTGGTCTTCTCTTTGGGACAACAAATACCAAAGGATGATGTCGATTAAGGATTCCATGAGGGATACCTATTCGGTTGGCATCATGAAATTATTTGATGAAGAATTAAAGAAAGTCATATCTGAAAGTGGCTATTATGATGAAAATTATGAACCAAAGGATGGCATTGACTTTATTTCTATTGTCAAAAACATTACTAATGATCAAATATTCAAGGGAATGGATGGAATATTCAATAGATGCGATCAGGAAACTGTCAAGCAAGTTGAAGATATCCTCCTTGATTTAAAATCCAATGTCTTCGGATTTGAAGTCGATTCTGGTAAAGACGATATGGTCAAGGGTCTAATTGGAATGAATTTGGCCTGGAGTGGTGATGCCGTCTATTCTATGGATAGAGGGGAAAACGAAGCTGACCAGACTATCTATTATTCAATCCCGAAAACCGGTGGAAACATTTGGTTCGATGGATGGGTAATGCCTAAATCTGATTCGCTTCATAAAGAAGAAGCCCAAGAATTTGTCGATTTCCTTTCCCGTCCAGACATCTCTAGCGCGAATATGGATTATATTGGCTATACATCCTTTATTGCTGGAGAAGAAGTATTTGGATTAATAAGAGAATGGTATGACCCTAGAAGCTATCAGATGTATGTATATCATGATGCATCTAATGATCCTGGATGTACTTGGGAAGATAGCGATTTCGTCTATGATGAAAACGGCGAGAAAGTCATTAAAGATGGAACTGGTGTCCATGAAGATGGGGATGATTATGGTTCCTTTGATATGACTGGTTCAACTTATGATAAACCTATAGTAAATGGAACCCCGATGAGCTGGGAAGATTATATTAATTTGTATAATGCCCAGGATGGGTTAAGTGAAGATGATGAGCTTAGTTGGGATACAGTTAACCTAACATATGTATTTGATGGAACAATCTCTACCGATGGATATGATTTGAGCTCAACTATCCCTGATACAAACCCATTCTATTTCTATACTGACCAAACTGAAACTATTGTTTCTCCTTATGGGACTAACGAAGAAGTAAAAGTAGGAAGACAATTTTTTGCCCAATACCCTCCAGAAGACTTGATTCCTAAGCTTGCTGCCATGAAAGATTATGGAACCAATAACAAATATGTCCTTACCATGTGGGAAAATGTTAAAGGCAATAATCTTCCTTGGTGGGGAGTTGTCGTATTTGGAATAATCGTGGCAATAGTTCTCTTCTTTGCAATTTCCGCCTTTGTTACTAAGATGAAATTTAGGAAACTAAAGGTCGAAAGAAGAAAGCAAGTCAGGGTTAAATAAATCTAATTAGCGATGGTCTATAAGGATTCTTGTAGGCCATTTTTTTGTTGGATAATTTGTGTTCTTACCATGGCGAACAAGCAAATTGCCTCATATAATTAAT
>JALEUF010000168.1 GCA_022781015.1 Caryophanales bacterium | reverse complement strand
ATGGCAGAACCTGCATGTTGATGACCTAAATTAGTTCCATAAGTATGAATATAGCAATGCAAAGAACCACCATAGGAAAATTTCATATTCGATCTTATGTTTGGCAAATCAAACACGTTAAAAGGAAAAATTTTAGCATCTTTTCTTGCAAGAGCATTTTTACCACTACCCCAATCATAAATGGTTAATGGTTCAAATATTTGTCCACCATTATTAACGGTTATTGTTGCAGCTTCTAAATTATCCTTAGTTTCAGACATGTCTTTAATAAAGCCATAACAATTTATTGTTCCATTGCATTCAATTGATCCGCCATTATCAATTACTAATTCGCAATAATTGCCACTAGTAGCGCCTTGAGGACCGGCTCCGCCAGTCTCACCCGATATTAGTAAAGTTGCACCACTTTGTATTGTTAATTTATTCTTTAAAGCAATTTGATTCTTTCTATATGTTAGGTCATTATCAGCAAAACCATTTGTTTCGACATCGTTAGTATCTTTATCCCTACTAGACTCATCTAAAATAAATCTCAACGTATCACCAGAATACAACGTGCAAGAATCAGAGATTGTAGGATCAGTCCTAGGGATAACATAAATAGTGTTACTAGAAGTATCTTTTCCAGCTGCTTCTATGGTTGTGAAGTAATGTTTAACAATCTTTTTATTTTCGGTTTTTTCAAAATATGCGACAGGATCCTCACCTTTTTGCCCAATTTGATTATATGATTTCTCTGCATGGATATTCCAACCACCATATCCAATAGAAAAACAAGCAAATGAGGCTAGGAAAGAAGCTATGATTTTATTTAATTTGGAGGATTTCATACTATTTCATCTCCAAATAAGACTTCAAATGATAGATTAGTAGAACTCATCTTATCTGCTATAGTAGTCTTAAAAGTTGTTACATCAACAAAATCAAAACTAAGTTCAACCCTATAGAATAGATAATCAGTTACGCTAGTTAAACAATCCCCGTTATAAGTAATAGTAATCACCTTTTTATCACTAGATATAGATCCATCAATAGGTGAAGAAAATTGGTTGCCCCTATCACTAACCTTAAAAGAGACACTGCTTAGATAATCTAATAAAGGGGCACCACTACAAGTAACTAGATACTTAAAGCTAAATTCAGTTAGGGTTTCATTATTTTTATATATTCCCTTTTCGCCACGTAATAAAACTGTCATAAAGAAAGCAAATTTGCCTTGGCTAGGCTAGTAACCACCCCATTATTAATAACCCCATAGTCATTATATTCAAACGGAACTGTCGGATTTGCAATAGAAGGATCATCTATTGTGCTAAAGTTTCATTAAAGAAGAAATACTTATTAGTCCCGTCTACATCATCTGCACCCATGTTGAAAGTAGCGTTAGCGGTATTACTTCCAATAGTCCAGGTTGAAAATCCCACTAAGACAAGAGATATAACACTTAGAAACAATATACCCCGGTTAATGAGTTAGCCAGTTTGTTTTTCTTCTTTCTTCTAGGCATAGACATGGCGCTATTCTAACACCCTAAAATAAAACTACCTAACTTTTTTAAGTATTAATCGGGTTTTTCTTCCAAATTTAATTTCCTAAATTGGATAATGCGACAAGTGCGAAAACTCAAAAAACTACAAAATACGACAAGTAGCAAAACTCAAAATACTACAAAAAGCGACAAGTATTTTTTTAACAATTCCCATTTTATCGATACTTTTATAATTGGATTTTTATCCTCAAAAAGTAAAGAAAAAACGCCTTGAACGTATTAGTTACATTCTTGGCGTTCCTCTTTTATTTTGAAGTTTCTTTATAAGGGAATTTAGTCCCGTTAAATTCGGGATAAGCCCCATCTCCATAATAGAAATCTACAATGGAATTCTCAATGACATAATGAATTACTTCTTCCCCTATTGCATATATGTATTGGATATTAACATTTGCAGATTTTATTAATCCACCTTCAAACATCAAGCCATATTTAGCCGTATAATTCTCGACTGAATAAGTTCCTGCCGATTCTGAATAAGTCGCGACTGAATAGGCTTCTTCATATACATAATTAGTTAGGCTTGGATTTAATTTTGTATAATTGAAATCAAATTCATATTGGAATGTTTCATCATCATATTTAGAAGAAGAGATATAGAACTTCATGCTTTCTTCGATTTTGTTATAAAGGTTATAATAATCGATACTTAGTAATGATTCTACCTTGCTAGAATCAAAGCTAGATGAAGCATATTCATTATCTGTTTCTTGTTCTTTATCTATATAGATGTCATAGAACTTCTTATCGTCATAATAATATTGTCTAGTTCCATATAAAGATGAATTGTTATCTTTATCGATAGTATAGTAATCGACTGTAGTAATGTCCTTGAAACGCTTATATTCACGTTTATCATGGACATTAAATACCCCTTCTTCCCCACTGACGGCACCAGGATAGCCAACTGTAGCATTGACATCCTGAACTACTTTAATCGCATTTTTCGAATATCCTTTTATGGCTTCTTCGAATTTATCGATTTTAGTAACATCATTAATCGAGGAATAAGGAATCCATTTGGCATATAAAGTGAAATCGCTATCGATAG
>JALEUF010000133.1 GCA_022781015.1 Caryophanales bacterium | reverse complement strand
CGGAATATAAATGGCTAAGTTGTAAGTATCCTGCTGACCAATATGCGGTTAATAAGTGGTTGGGTTGAAAGTCTACTCCAGAATTTCTAGGTTTTGGGGTTTTATTTTCGAATCTATTCGAATGGAATCGGATTTGAATTTTAAATTCAAAGGCAGTAGTTTTTACCTTGAGAAGTGATATGAAAAATTTGATACTTCAGTTGCTTACAAATTGTATGCAACTGAAAAGATTTGGATTTTCCACTTTTTGTGGGGTCGACTTAGGGCTTCCATGGATGTGTAATGTCTTGAGCACCGCCTTAATTTTCTAGGAATATCTTTTGAAGTGTCGGATTATTTTACCATCGGAATTTTTAGCTTAGTATCTTTATTAGATATTTTGTAACAAATTTTGTCAGATGACAAAGTTATTGCAACAAAATAGGACAGTTTAACGAATCTCTGATTTTTTATGATGCTCCTGTTGCAATGACTCTGGCCAAATTTGCATTATTCCGTGCTTTTGGCCATATTGTAGGCGTAGCGAAAGGCCGGCCGAGAGTGAGTTTGACTAACTCATTGCAACAGCCGCCCACCCCTTGGGTGGTGTATACATATTAACAATACGGTGACTATGGGTGTCCTGTCCATGCCTACTTTATTGATAGCACTTCAGTCGAGGTATCTTGAGTAGCTGATGATTCCCCCGTAGATGGTCGAGCGCGACTTCTTCAGCACCAGCGCTACATCCCTCAGCGAAAGGCCCTTTGCCATGCCGGCCTGCAGGTTTATCCTGTCGTCGTGGTCTAGTCTTTTCTTTGACATTTCATCTCCTTTCTGGGCGGCGGCAACCCCATTATACCAACTAGGCCGCGGCCGTCGCGAACCCCTAGGGATTTGAAAAGGATTTACGGATACGGATTCGAGTCCGTTGCAATGTGGCAATCTATTGGCTTTCTGGCAAATGCCAATCTTAGTGTTTTAGGAATCACCGAAATTGGTGAAAGTTAAATCCCAAGGGGAATACTGTTTTGCCAAAAAGGGGAAAATAACATTCACCAATTTGGGCAACATAGCCAAAAAATCCCGTGGTCAATGGTGGATTTGGTGCTTGGATACCATTTGTTGAACAACTCTGTCAAGTAACATTTGTATTTTGCTCCCTAAAAATTGAAATATTTTATCAAAAGGTACCCATTTGGGTACTGTGCTTTATCTTTGCTTTTGCTAAAGTTTTCACGTGAATATGGATACATGGGTCGCACGGATTTATAAATTTATGGTTTTGGAAGTTAGTCCATTATCAATTTAGTGTTACTTCTTGTATTCATTTTATTTTGAATAAGATTTACTGCCGTTACGGCTATAAAAAGGAGAGAATCTATGATTCGATTAAGGAAAACTAAATCCAAATTAGTATCTTTTTTTGGAGGTCTATTTGCTTGTGTTTCTTTATTATTGGGAACAAGACTAACTGCAACAGCAATTGATACAAAAGCAAGCTCAAATTTTATTAGCGATATAGAGTTCTCGCTTAATAAAGTTGATATAGGTGATTCAGTTGCTTCTTTATTTGATTTTAAAGATGAAGCGAATAAGAGGATTACTGTCCCTGCTAATTCTAAATATAGCGTTTCTTTAGAAGTTGTCTGGAGAAATGGACAAGGCCGTATGCTTTGGTCATCATCTGGAGATGGTTCTTGGACTGCAATTGAAAATGAAATAGTAGATGAAAACGAATCTTTTGTTATTAGGTTTAAAATACTCCCTGAATCTGGATATGAATTAAGCAGGGACCTTTCTTATCTTAATGACCATACTAAAATAACTGGTCTAAACCTAGGGAAAGGCAAAGACATAGAATTATGGGATACGGCTGGATATAACAAAATAACAAAAGCTGTAGATCTAGACTTTATTCTCATTAGAGGTATGGATTATATTGGGGGTGGTGTATCTATTGCCCCTCGAATTGGAGAAGCGGTCTCTGGAAGAATAGGCGGTTCAGTTCATACAGGATTCTGGATTGTTGGCGCACCTACCCCTTATACCTATGAAGCAATAAATGCTCCAATAGGATTAGAAATAGAGTCGTCAAATGTCTTTTCTGAATCCAATTGTTACTACAAACTGACTGCTAAAAATAGCATGAATAGCGGAACTACTTATGTTGTTGCGACTGCTGCAAATGGGAAAACTTGTAAAATCCCATTGAATATATATGGTGTTTCTGGGGGCCATGAACATACTTATGGAGATATAGAATGTATTGATGGGACTTATCACGGCAGGACTACTTGTAGCGATCCGAGTTGTCCAGGTGTATCACCTTATTTTGATGTTAATTCAGATATAGGAGAGCATGATTACTATGGGAACTGCACGGTTAGCTGCAAGACTTGTGGGGAAGTTATTAATCCAAATGGAATTCATGATTATAAATGTGTAAAAGATCCGACCGATTCTAGTAAACACATATATAAATGTGAATGCGGTGCTCTTAAATATGATTCAAATGGAAATCTAGTTAAAGAAGAACATAGGGGCGGAACTCCTACTTGTGTCGAACAAGGAATTTGTATCGATTGCAATGAAACCTATTTACCTGCTATTGGGCATAAATATGAATTTAAGGTTCTAACTTTTGTTGCTGGAGGAGGAGAACAACACATCCTTAAATGTGCTACTTGTAATATAGAAGATACAAGCTATAGGCATGCCCCAACTGGAGGAGTTGCTACATGCGCTCAAAGAGCAATTTGTAGCTATAGCAAAGATGGACATACCTGCAACCATGAATATGGCGAATTTATTGACCACAATTTCGAAAATGGAATTTGTAAAGATTGCCACGTCGAAGAAGTAGTTAGGAGTTTTGAATTAGAAATCCCTAAATATAGCAGGGGAATGTCATTTGAGCCTTTCTTCTATCCAACTGTTACAAAAGGAAATGTGATTAACCGTGGGGATATTTATTCAATTGGATCTAAAACAAAAGATGCCGACTTTGTTTGCAACATTAACAATGCCTATTCAACTAAAATTGATAGCAATAGCTTGATGATTTATCAAATAAAGCCACAAGCAAACCATAAATTCCCATCTGAAGGAATAGATGCCATCGATATAAATATTAAAAACGGAGTATTGCTACATAAGGAACTTGATGAAGCGACTCAAGTAATAAAAATCCATGTAATGATGCCTTTAGAAGATGTAGTCCAGAATATCGACATTGAATTTGGAAAGACAATCATTGGTAACAAAATTGAAGAAATATCCATAAAAGAAAACAATGAATTAGACTTTGAAATTGTTAATTTTGATAATGTAGTCGGAGATGGAACATTCCTAGGGCACATACCTGTTTATGTTACCCTTAAATTAATGGCTCCTGATGGAATGATATTTGCTAATTCAAGAATTAATGATCCTAATAGGTGGCTATGCGAATTGAATATAACTAGAGGTGAGGCATTAGAAATGACTAGTAGTGCAGACAATAAAGAAGTCACCATTAAATTCAAACTTCCTTTGGCAACTGATTGTACTCATGATAACGTCACCTTAAAAGAAGCAGGGTTTGAAGAGACCTGCACTAGTGATGGAAAGCATGATAAATATGTCTGTCTAGATTGCAAAAAGGAATTTGTTGGACGTGAATGTGAGACTATTTGGAATGAAAAAGATGCAGTTATTAAAGCGTCTCACAAAGTAAAACATGTAGAAGCTAACAAAGTAATTAAAGTTGATGAAAATGGCAAGAACGGCAAAGACGGTAATATTGCCTATTATGAATGTGAAAGAAGCGAATGCGGCAAATTATTCCTTGATGAAGCTTGCAAAAACGAAATCACTTTGGAAGAAACTATAATTCACGATTATAAATTTACCCGCTCAGCGGATGATTCCTCTCATTATTACGAATGTCATAACTGCAATCATAAAAAAGATATAGAATCCCATTCATTTGGGTCTTGGATTAATGAAGTTGCCCCAACTACAGAAGAATTCGGTGTCAAAGGCCATCAAGATTGCTCGATTTGCAAGCATCATTTCGATGAAAATGGCAAGCTTATAGATGATCTTAGGATTGCTAAGATCGGTACCCATAAAATTACCATTACTGGCGTGGATGCTTCTAGTGATGGAGAAGATGGATTCTATAAAGAAGGGGATAAAGTGACTATTGTGGCTGAGCCTCCAAAAGAAGGAAAAAGATTTGCGGGATGGGTTGATGCGGACGGAAATATAGTTTCTACTGATCCTGAATATACCTTCACCGTTACAAAAGAAATGGTCTTGATTGCTAAATATGAAGATATTCCTTTAAATCCAAATAGTGGATTATCAGGTGGTGCAATTGCAGGAATTGTAATAGGTTTTAGCGTTGTAGCTTCTCTAGCAGGATTCTCATTATTCTGGTTTGTAATTAAGAAAAAGTCCTTTAATGACTTGATATTAGTTACTAAAGGAATATTTAAGAAAAAATAATTTTAGGCCTATTGCTAAATCAGTTAGGTGATGCAGTAGGCCTTTTTGTTAGAAAAGTAAAAGTTATCAGTTTTTCGATGTACAATTGATTGCCGAAAGAAAATCATATGGTTAATTTTTGTTTAAGTAATGAAGAAAAAGCTCTTCTAAAAAGTCTAATCGGAAAGAAACTTATTAATTTTAGGCATGACCCTTTAGATAAACTTGGAAAAGAAACTGTTTATGGAAGAATTGAATTATTTTTCAATGATTCAATAGTCTTACTCGACTATGGCTATAAGCCATATCCACTTTTTGGCAACGAAGATGATGACCACCAGATGTTCTTGGTTAAAATTATCGATAATATCTTTCCTTTAAGTCCAAACAAGACAAAAAGGATATTAATTGTACCTCAAGAAGATGAAAATCCTTTCTCTTCCTATATGCCAAAAAAAGGCCCAACCCTATATGAAAAGATAAAGGACAAGCTAGAGAAAGAAGGATTTGAAGTAACTATATTCGAATCGCTTATGGATAAGGCGAAAAAACTACCTCCAAATGAAGCGATGGGTATAATTATGAATGTCTATAATAATAAAACCCCGATAAAGGATTTGACTTCAAATTATGACCTAGTAATCCAGTTTGCCCACTTCGATTCCCATAATACAGTTCAAAGGATTTCCTGGAAGCTATCGAAAGGAACTGCGGATATCCCTTGGTATGTATATGAACTTCCGGTTATATTTGTCTCTTTATGCTCGCCATTCCACTTGTTTGATGTGCCGCAAGTAAAGACATATATAAATTGTTATGACAAGAAGGAAGATACCATTGATTCATTAATAGAAAAGATGATGGGTAGAAGTAAGTTCAAGGGAGTTTCGCCAGTAGATGCATTTTGTAACAATCTAGATTGTAGATATTAAAAAAGGAGAAAAACATGAAATTACCATTCGAGATCGATTTAAAAGACAAAGTCGTAGTCATTACAGGAGCAGGGGGAGTAATCTGCTCCCATTTAGCCAAAGCCATCGCGATGAATGGCGCTAAGGTTTGCTTATTGGATTTATCGAAAGAAAATGCCGATAAACATGCAGCTGAGATAGTTAAAGAAGGCTATATTGCTAAAGGTTATGAAGCCAATGTTTTGAAAAAGGATTCATTAATTGCCTGCCATGAACAAATATTAAAAGATTTTGGTAGCTGCGATATCTTGATTAACGGGGCTGGAGGAAATAATCCAAAGGCAACAACCGATAATGAATATGCCGAGATGGATGACGATTTAAAGGAGATGAAGACTTTCTTTGACTTGGATCAAGCTGGCGTCGAATTTGTCTTCAATTTGAATTTCATCGGCACCTTGCTCCCATCCCAAGTATTTGCTAAAGACATGGTCGGCAAGAAAGGTTGCTCGATATTAAATATCTCTAGCAT
>JALEUF010000015.1 GCA_022781015.1 Caryophanales bacterium | reverse complement strand
TAGAATTGACTAAAGTTGCGGCTTTACCGTTATTTGTAACAGATTCAACAAAGAAATCTTGATTAGCCTTGACATTGAAAGTAAGTTCATCCCCTACTTTAAGATCTTTATTCTCTTTGGAAAAATCAGAAATCTTTCCATAAATTGATTCGGCAGTCGAATCAAAATATGTTACTGGGGTAGTAGGCGCCTTATTTTCGCAGCTAGCAAGCATAAAGCCTGCGGATAAGATGAATACTATGTTTCTCTTTTTCATAATATCTAGTCTCCTAATATTAATAGCCAGCGGAGCAGGCATCATAAGCAGTCTTTAAGGCTTCATCGATTGAATAGTTGGAATTGACTACCTTACCGACAAGTTTTTCCATTTCGCTCCTAGCAGTATCAGAACCGACGAATACTGGGGAAACCATGTACTTATCCCTTAAGTCCTTGGTGTGGTATGGAATGTCGAATTTCAAATCTGCATCATGCTTTGCAATCCATTCTTTATAGGAATCTGTTTCAAAGGAAGATTGCCTGACAGGGTCATAGGAGTTTTCCAAAGCCAGTTCGGCATTATATGTTGGATCTGCTAATAACTTATAGAATAGCCAGGCACCCTTATGGATGTATGGGTCATCGTTATTGAAGAAGCAGATTGATGGGCCTTGTTGGATGTATTTTGGTTGCTTGCCATCAGCATATGGTACTGGGGCAAGCTTGACCCTGAAGTTAGCGGATACGTTAAAGCTAGATCCACCAGTAGAGCCAATGCTCATGGCAGACTTTAGGTTATTGAAGTATTCGTTTGTGTATTTAGAGCCACCAAGGGAATTCTTGGTAATCAGCAATTTGTCCCTAACATATCCAACGACTTCGGTAAGTAAGGCCTTGGCTTGGTCGTTATTGAATAGATATTGGGTAGATGGGTCGCTTGAATCCCCTACTGCAGTATAGTCGATTCCCCTTTGGGCGAATTGGGAGATGAACATGTTGGCATCGGAGTCATACCCGACAGGATAGAATTCTTGTCCTTCTAGCCCTTGGGCAGCCATATCAGTTTTTATTTGCCTGGCTGTTGCAAACATTTCGTTCCAGGTTTCTGGGACATTATACGTATAGCCTTCGTTAGCCTTTACCCAGGTGGTAAGCGCTTCTAGTTGCTCATCGGTAGCAAGAGGGTCGTTAGCGGCATTGGAAAGGTTGATGAATTCGCTATTCTTATCGAATTTCTTGTCGTTTTGTGGGTTGGCACCAGCCATGTAAGAGGCATTGTAATACATGATTTCGGTAGACTTATACATTGGCATGGACCAAGTTCCCTCGAATTGGTAGTTCTTTCCTTCTTCCATAAAGCCAGGGACAAAGTCCGCTAATTCAGCTTCTGTATATCCATATTCTGGATCATTGATGAAGTTGTCTAGCTTATAAAGAGCGGAATTATTGACATCATTTGTCATATAGGTGGCAAAAGAGTCAGGATAGCCCATGGCCAAGGCTGGGATTTCTCCAGCTTTTGTCTTGGTCTTGATGGAATCGGCCAAATCATCATAGCCACCAGCAAGCTTAACAAGGTCAATCTTGTATTTGCCGGCATATTTTTCATTGAATTTATTTGCAACTATTTGAAGATTCTTGGTCTTTTCATGTCCTAAGCAGTGCCAGAACTTGATTGTTATCTCGCTAGTTGGATCATCAGTTGGTAAAACTTGATCTTCGGCACCACCAGTATTTGTACGGCAGGAAGTTAGGGCCATAGTCAATAAGGCAGAACCACTTAAGAATAATGTTTTTAATGATACTTTTTTCATAGAAATTTCCTTTCTCACCTATTTATCGAGGTCAGGCGACTAACCCTTTATACCTGCACGGCTAACTCCGCGCATAATATATTTTCTGCAGAAGATGAAGACTAGTAGCAATGGAACAGTAACTACTACAGTCGCAGCCATCTGGATACCATAGTCATCGATATTGGCAGCTGTTGAGAAGGTTTCTCTTAAGCCGACAGTGACTAGATATAATTCCTTATGACCATCAACAATGAGTTTTGGCCAGACATAAGCATTCCAGCTACCCATTAATTTAAGGATGGTAATTGTCGTTAAGGTTGGCATTGCAAGTGGAACCATTACTTTCCAAAGGAATTGCCAGTCCGATTTACCATCAACTTTAGCAGCTAGATAAAGCTCGTTAGGAATCTGCTTGAAGTTCTGCCTTAATAAATATATATAGAAGACAGAAATCATAAACGGAAGGATCATGGCAGCATATGCCCCAAGAGCATTAGTGCCACCAGTCATACCTAATAAAGAAACAGATACATAGTTAGATACAACCATCATTTCACCAGGAATCATCATCGTAGCTAACAAAATGGAGAAGATAGCTTCCTTGCCCTTGAATTCAAGTCTAGCAAAGGCAAAAGCGGCAAATATAGTTGTAAATAATGTTCCTAAGGTAGAGAAGACACCAACAATAAGGGTATTCTTCAATATCGTTAAGAAATCTAATCTAGCAAAAGCTTGGGAATAGTTATCCCACCTTACTATTTGAGGCCAGAAAGTTGGGATTTCCTTTTTGATTTCCAAGCCACTTTTTAAGGAAGTGATAATCATCCAGTAGAATGGGAAGATCATAAGGACTGCAAAAGCTGCAAGGAAGATATAGATAAGAACTAGGCCAATGATGTTACCAATTTTGGTCATCTTGGCTTTTTGTTTGACAGATTGGCCATCATCTTTAAGGACGAGGGTCAAGCTTGAATATGAATTTTCGTATGCATTGTTTTCCATATTAGTAATGTACCCTCTTCTTTGATACCTTGAATTGAATCGCGGTAAAAATCATGATAATGATGAATAAGACAACCGCGCCAGAGCAGGCATAACCTAACGTTGGCTTAGATTCACCCATACGTTTATAGATGAAATAGACAACAGTAGTCATATTTTCCATGCCGGTACTCTTGTCGAATTGTCCACCAGTCTTTGGATCGAATAAACCAATGACTGAATTATATTCCTTAAATGCCCCGATAAATGAAGTAATCATGATATAGAGGATTTGAGGAGATAATAATGGAACGGTAATCTTAAGTGATGTCTTTATTTTATTAGATCCATCAATCTTAGCAGCATCATAATATTGCTGGTCGATATTTTGGAGTCCTCCAAGGAAAATCAAAATCTTATATGGCAAGGAATGCCAAACAATATAGAAACAAATCGCAAAGAAGGCAGACCAGTAATTTACTAATCCAGTACCTGCTGCTGCACTTGGGTTAGGATAGATCCAAGGGAATCCCTTGACACCAAATATTGCGTTAAATACACCGTATTGGGTATCAAATATAACTGCAAATACCATACCGATGGCAATCGCATTAGTTACATAAGGCATGAAGAAGATTGTTTGGAATACTTTCTTGAATACCTTGATTGAATTTAACCCAATTGCAATTATCAAAGACAAGATAATGGAAATCGGAACTGTAACGAATGTCAAAAGCAATGTATTTGGCAAGGCAGTCAACATGAATTCGTTGTAATAAGTTTGATTCTTGCCAAAAGGAGTAAGGATATCAATGTAATTATCGAAGGTAAATCCCTTATTGGCCCCAGTCAAGGAATCATAGTTTTTTAGGAAGGAAATAAAGAATGTATTGATGATTGGATAAAAGGTAAATACCGCCATCAAGATGATGACAGGTGCCAAATATAACCAAGCCTTCCAATTATTCTTGCTTTCCATTATTTAGCCTCAGTTAGATAGAAACTCTTTTCGGTTTCCCCATCAAAGACAAATATCTTGCTTGGACGGATACCGACTTTATTATCTCCTAAAGGTACATTGATTTCTGAATCGATGATACCTTTTATCGATTCGCCTAGGAAATGAGGGTTAGAAGCAACAATTGACATATCTCTACCCATTGTTTGGATGGCTTCGACATTCAAAGTCAAAACCTTCTTGGCTTCTTTAGTCTCATCAAGGATAAATCCTTCCGGACGGATACCGACATAGACTTTCTTGTCGCCTTCAGACTTAAATACTTTATCGGTTAGAATCTTTTCTTCCCCAATATATAAGGAACCACCCTTTAGCTCGCCTTCAAAGACGTTGATTGGAGGAGTTCCCAAGAATTTAGCAACAAATAGGCAATTTGGATTCCTATAGACTTCCTGTGGTGCATCTTCTTGCATCTTGACGCCATCTTTCATGACGACGATCTTATCAGAAATCGACATGGCTTCTTCTTGGTCATGGGTGACGAAGACTGTAGTAATGCCAGTTTCTCTTTGGATACGCCTTATTTCTTCTCTAGTCTGGATACGAAGTCTAGCATCGAGGTTAGAAAGAGGTTCGTCTAATAAAAGTACCTTTGGCTTTCTTACTAATGCCCTAGCAATGGCAACACGTTGTTGTTGACCACCACTTAATTCGGCTGGCTTTCTTTCTAGATATTGGGAGATTTGGACTAATCTAGCAGTCTCTTGGACTAAGGCATCGATTTCATCCTTTGTTAACCTACGCTTTTCTTCAATAGGCATCCCGTTTTCTAAAACTTCGTAATCGTCATTAAGAGTCAAACCCTTATCGAGATATTTTTGGGTTTGTTTTTCAATGGAGGCATTTAAGTCTGATAAAGCAGCTAATTTAGCTTGTTCCAATTCTTCTCCTTTTAGCTTAAAGAAGCCATAATGGAAAATCTTCTCCGCGATAGAAGTAACTACATGGTATTTAGCAACCATTCCCCTAGCAAAGGCAGATTTAGAAATCTTGCCATCATAGATAGATTCTTCGGCAATCTTGTTAATTTCATCAAGATGGTATTCGATTAATTCGGCAATCTTTTTGCAAGCAAGAATCTTACTTGCCTTTTTAGTGGCAATGACATTTAGATTAGTCAAAGGGAATTTGACGTTATCATAAACAGTCATGTGTGGGTAAAGGGCATAGTTTTGGAAGACCAAACCGATACCGCGCTTTTCAGCAGCAAGATGAGTTACATCTTCATCCCCAAACCATATTTCTCCTTCGGTAGGAGCTTTTAACCCTGCAATCATATAGAGGGTTGTAGATTTTCCACATCCAGAAGGTCCAAGCAAACCTACAAGGGTGCCATCTTCAACTAGGATGTTAAGATCATTTACGGCTGTGGTGTCCGGGATATTCTTCTTGATGTTTCCCGGGAACGTCTTAGTCAAGTGATTAATTTTGATTTCCATAACGTTATATTGTTGCCTAAATTATATAAGTAGGCAAGAACTTTAGCAATTAAAGGAAAATTAATAAATTAATATGTTTATTAATTAAAGCGATGAAATCGTAATTAAAATGTCATAAACGATATAACGCCCCCAATGAATTAATTAATATATGCGATTTAAAAAATACCTAAACTATCTCTTGCGGTTATCAATGTTGAAGTCTTTATTTTCAAGCAATGCTAATTTAGATGCTTCCTTGCTATGGGTGTAATCATAAAAATCGATATAGACATCATTTTTAGAGACGTCGACTTTATATTGGTTCAATACATAATCAGTAAGGGATTGCTTCCTTTTTGATGTCAATAGCATCGTAAAAGATATAGCCCAGCTAATTAAAAACGAGGCAAATCCAAATATAATGAAAACAAAATATTCAAAGAAGAACCTGCCTACATAAGGCCCACTCCTTAAAGAAAGTCCATCTTTTCCAACAAGAGCAATCTTAAATACATACATGCCTAAGCTCTTTTTCCCTTTTCTAAATATAGTTAAGGGGAAAACTAGATAGAAAATCGTATAAGAAACAGTCAATGAGGCCAAGGCTTCAATTATCCCAGTTAGGAAAAAGAATTTATTCGTCTCTAGATATCCTGGATATTGGTAGAATTGCTTAAGGCAATAATTATTTACTTCATCTTTATAGAAAGAAAGAATCACGCTAGGATCACATAATGGGTTCTCTTTTATTTCCCCATCTTCTTCGATAAATAAGGTGGTTGAACCGTTGCTAGCCTTATTTCTTCTAGAGTTATACCCAACATTAGGATCAGTATCGATATAGAAGTCCTTATCCTCATAAAAGGAGGAAATACGTGAAGACATGTATTCATTCTTTTCCCTATTCGATATGGTTAAAGAGTCTACATATTCGCTAATCAATATGTGGTCATCACTAAATAACCTAGATTTATCTTGGATTTTCTCTCTTTTGGATGCCACTTCAACGTAAAATGGGGCTTTTGTAACAATCGAGTTAGATGTAACAAAAATAATCAAGGCAAGAAAAATAGTAACAAAAGCATCAATAAGCAATGCTAGTCCCCTCTTGCTAACTTTTGCACTGCTATAAACTATCTCTAGGCTCTTTTGTTCCATTTTCTATTTCCTTATCAGAAAGAGGTAAGTTAGGTTCCATCATGTTTAAATCTTTTATTTCTATAGATGCTAATTTTTCCCCTAATCCCCTATTAGAAGAAGAAACCATCATATAAATAAAGGAAGCAATTGTAAATATAAATGACATTAGGCATATATAGAATAAAGATACAAATCCAATTAATTCCATAAAGGCCAATTCACCATATCCAATAAAATATAAAGCAAGGAAGCAAGGAGACAAATAGGAGAATAAATTATATGATGCGCGCAATAAAATCTCTTTTATTCCAACTTCACCCCCATCATCTTTACAATATCCCATCTTAAGCATATAGGCAGATACACCTCTTTTGTTCTTGCTAACAAGGGGAACAACAACTTGGAGGATAATGAAAGAAAGTAGGTAAGAAAGACAAATGGCAACCGTCAAAGAAGATACATAGACATGGTAATCTTCCATAAATGAGGCGGTTATCTGCATATATGGGGTATATCTAGTTTCTATTTCTTCGATAAAAACCGATCTAGCCCTTAAGAAGGCATTCCCATAATAATTATAGGTAGGCTTATCTTCTTCATGCCCATATATAAGATAATCATTAAGTATCTTTGCCTCGGTTTTACTTATCTGGCTATATTTAGAAATAGAATCATCGATTTGGACAAATCTATTTTCTTCCTCATAGACATAGGCTTTCTTATATAGGAATTCATCCTTTTTTGATGAATAATCAGCATCATCATAAATATAATTATCGATAGGAGAATGGCTAGGCTTAAAAACATAGAAATAATAACCAACGGGGTCGTTATCTAAATTAAATAAAGTAGATTCTTTATCTATTTCTTTTTCAATTACATTCCCTTTCCCGTCATTTGAATTCTCCCTAAAAGGCAAGCTGTTTACATATAAACTAGTCTTGGTCAAAGCTTCTATATAACTTCTAACCATGATCGAAGGATCGTCTAAAGTAGAAGATTCTTCGCTAGATTTACTTGCTAGTTTAGTAGATAAGACAATTTCATTTAGCTTTGCTTGCTTATCCGCTAAAGCAACATTCGCGTCTTTTACATAATTAGTAGAGAAAGATAAAGGATAGCCCGCTGCAATAAAAAGTATAAAAGTCAAAATGAAAGTAAGGGAAAATTCGGCAAACCCTAGTAGGAATGCCTTGCTTTTCTTTGCCCTTACATAAGGGAAATAAGGGGACAGTCTTTTTTCTTTATTTGTTTTCGAATTCATCAAATGAAACAATCTCTTTCGCTTCTTTTCTTGCCTTGCCAATCGTAGAAGAATCTAATACTTCAAAACTTGGGTTATCGTTTTCTACCTTCTTGGCAGGTTTATTAAAATAATCGACCCCTGTCTTTTCTATTTCTTTTTTAGCTACTAAAACTTCTTCTGCATCTAAACTAGATACAGGATAAATCGTAGATTTCTTTATATCAAAAGAAGCCGTTCTAGAAATAAGGTCATGAATAGATCTATGTGACCTAGAAAGCATTAATACAATGAAGTCACCTACCAATAAAGTTAGGAATATAGTCGCGGAGAAGGTTAGATTTACAGGCAAAGCCAAGACATACCAGGTTAGCAATTCAAATAGATACCTAACCATTATTTGCCATTCAGCAGCATCCACCCCTTCTTTTGAGGCAACTCCTATCTTTAATAATAATTTTCCAATTGTCCTTCCTTTAGGAACACATAAAGGAATGATAAATAAGAATATAGCAGGTCCAATTAAGGCAGTCGGAAGCCACATCATATATGAAGCATTAGAATATTCTTTTTGCAATTTAATCGCATATGGCTGCTTGGAGAAATGACGTACTGCATCGACATATAGACCTGTTACGTTTTGCCCTTCTTGTTTGAAATAATATTGGTTCAATTTAGTCGCAGTTTCGGTTTTATCGGCTCCTTTCTCACTAGACAAGGCATCGATATAGCTTTGTTTCAAGCTCGGTTTCACCTTAAAGTCGGTAGAGCCATCAATTGGATTATAGAAAGAATCTTCTTTAGTTTCTCCTAACCCATATATATTTCTATATACCCATTCCCCTACTTCATCTAGATTAGATTTATCACCTTCGAATTTATCTTCATCGAAGAAAGTAGCATTGCTGTTACTTGGAAGGAAGACTGTATAATATTTCCAGACTACATCTTCATATCTAGAATAGCCATAGATATTATTTTCCTTGTCATAAGCAGGGAAATTATAAAAGGAGCTGTTCTCGATTAAAGAAGAAGATAATTGGAAGGAAGCAAACTCCTTTTCGATCCCATCAATATTCTTGCTAGGTCCTATAAATGGCTTTGAAATACCAAAATATACGATTAGCATCGTAATTACGATACAAGCGAAGTCAATTAAATAAGCGAATATGGTTTTCGCATAGCTTGGGCTAACTAACCCGTCTGTTTTCTTTTCAATATCTTTTTGCATAAAGATAACTTTATATAAATATATAAACTAGTCAACATTTTTAATATATAGATAAGGTAAAAATCCAACAAAAAAGCCCTGGTTTCCCAAGGCTAATTTTGCTAATTAAGCTGTAACTCAGTGAAGAATTTCAGCAACGGTACCAGCACCGACGGTACGGCCACCTTCACGGATAGAGAACTTGGTTCCCTTTTCCATGGCGATTGGGTGGATTAATTCGACAGTGAAGGTAACGTGGTCACCTGGCATAACCATATCAGTTCCGGCTGGAAGAGTGATGGTGCCAGTGATATCGGTAGTACGGAAGAAGAATTGAGGACGATATCCGTTAAGGAAGTGAGTATGACGTCCACCTTCTTCTTTGGTAAGGATATAGGTGGTAGCAGTGAATTTATCGTGTGGAACGATAGATCCTGGCTTAGCAAGTACTTGTCCACGTTCGACTTGGTCGTGGGTGATACCACGGAGAAGAGCTCCAACGTTATCACCACCTTGAGCGAAGTCAAGGGTCTTACGGAACATTTCTAGACCGGTAACAACAGTCTTTTGGGTTGGTTTGATACCGACGATTTCAGCTTCGTCGTTAATCTTGATCATACCACGTTCGACTCTACCAGTGACGACGGTACCACGGCCAGAGATGGTCATGACGTCTTCGATAGGTAGTAAGAATGGCTTATCGTTATCACGGACTGGGTCTGGGATATAGGTATCCAAGGCATCAAGTAATTCAAGGATTGGCTTGCAGGCTGGATCATCGATGGACTTAGCATCGCAGGCAGCTTTAGCAGAACCTTTGATAACTGGGACTTCATCCCCTGGGAAGTCATATTTGTTAAGAAGGTCACGGACATCCATTTCGACTAAGTCAATGAGTTCTGGGTCATCGACCATATCGGTCTTGTTAAGGAAGACAAGGATTTGTGGAACACCGACTTGACGGGCAAGTAAGACGTGTTCACGGGTTTGTGGCATAACGCCATCAGCAGCAGAGACAACAAGGATAGCGGCGTCCATTTGGGCAGCACCGGTGATCATGTTCTTGACATAGTCAGCGTGCCCTGGGCAGTCAACGTGAGCATAGTGTCTATGTTCAGTTTCATACTCGACGTGAGCAGAGTTGATGGTGATACCACGGGCTCTTTCTTCTGGGGTAGCATCGATAGCGGCATAAGCCATATCTTTGGCTAAACCCTTCATAGAAAGAACATGGGTGATAGCAGAGGTAAGAGTGGTCTTACCATGGTCGACGTGGCCAATGGTACCAACGTTAAGGTGTACACGGTCACGATTGAATTTTTCTTTTGCCATTTGTTAATTTCCTCCAAAATGGTTTCTAGATTTTTTCTTGGCTTGAATATGATAGAACAAGCCGAATTCATTAGCAATACTTTAAGTATTGTAATTATTTACCAGATACCTTCTTAACGACGGCATCTTGAATGAAGCGTGGGCATTCGCCATAATGGTCGAAGCTCATCGTGAAGTTTCCTCTTCCTTGAGTCAAGGAACGGAGGTCAGTGACATAACCAAACATTTCGGCTAGTGGTATTTCAGCATCGATTTGCTTGGCATTGCCACGTTGGGTTTCCCCGGTCATATTACCCCTTCTACGGGCAACATCACCGATAACGTCACCATAATATTGTTCTGGGACGGTTATTTCGACCTTCATGATAGGTTCAAGAAGGACAGGGTCACATTTAGGGGCAGCAGCCTTAAGTGCCATAGAAGCGGCAACTTTATAGGCAGCTTCGGAAGAGTCGACATCGTGGTAGCTTCCATCAAATAATGTAGCTTTGATATCGATTAGTGGGTATCCAGCGATAACACCACGGGTAAGGGCATCTTCTAGACCTTGTTGGGTTGGCTTGATGAATTCCTTTGGAACTGCACCACCAACGATAGCATCAACAAATTCGAATCCTTTTCCTGGGTTTGGTTCAAATCTGATCCAAACGTCACCATATTGACCATGGCCACCACTTTGCTTGACATAACGTCCTTGGGCTTCGCCAGTCTTACGGAAGGTTTCCCTGTAGTTGACTTGTGGAGCGCCGACATTGACATCAACCTTGAATTCACGTCTCATACGTTCGACAAGGATATCAAGTTGAAGTTCGCCAACACCGGCAATAATGGTTTGTCCAGAGTCCGCATCAGTATGGACACGGAAGGTTGGATCTTCTTCGGCTAACTTAGTAAGAGCAATTGTCATCTTTTCTTGGTCAGCTTTGGTTTTTGGTTCAACCGCTTCTTCTAGAACTGGTTCTGGGAAGACGAGGTTTTCAAGGACTACTGGTTCGTTTTCATCGGTCAATGTATCACCGGTGGTAGTTGACTTTAAGCCAACGATGGCACCGATTTCACCAGCGTGCAAGCATTCGACTTCTTGACGGTGGTTAGCATGCATCAAGACTAAACGTCCGATACGTTCCTTGTTTCCATGGTTGGAATTCAAGACATAGGATCCGCTCTTTAAGACGCCTTGGTAGACTCTAACATAGGCTAATCTACCAATGAATGGGTCAGTAGCAATCTTGAAGGCAAGGCCAACGAATGGCTTGTTATCAGTAGCTTCGCAGACATATGGTTCATCATTTAGGGTTCCCTTTTCGCCAGGAATATCTAGAGGTGATGGTAAGTAAGCAACGACTGCATCAAGTAGAGGTTGGATACATTTATTCTTATAGGCAGAGCCGCAGAGAACTGGGAAGAATGTACCAGTTAATACAGCACTACGGATGGTGGATTTAATCATATCGACAGGGACTTCTTCCCCTTCGAGGACCATCATCATCAAATCATCATTAAAGGCAGCTAGCTTTTCAAGCAAGATGGAACGATATTGCTCGACCTTGTCTTTTAATTCAGCTGGGACATCGGTGATTGTTGGGGCGTCGGCCTTATCATCTCCATAGACATAAGCCTTTCTTTCGATGATATCGACGCATCCTTTGAAGTTGCCTTCCCTTCCAATTGGGCATTGAATGGCAGCGGCATTAGCAGCAAGCCTTTCGCCTAAGGAAGCGACGCACATATCAAAATCGGCACCAGTGGCATCCATCTTATTGCAGAAGACAATACGTGGGACACCATATTTGGTACCTTGTCTCCAAACGGTTTCGGTTTGTGGTTCGACACCATTTTTGGAGTCAAGAACGGTAACAGCACCGTCTAGGACACGTAATGAACGTTCAACTTCGACAGTGAAGTCGACGTGCCCTGGGGTGTCGATAATGTTGAAACGGTTGCCCTTCCAGAAGCAAGTAGTTGCAGATGAGGTGATTGTGATACCTCTTTCTTGTTCTTCTTCCATCCAGTCCATGGTGGCAGTTCCTTCGTGAACTTCACCAATCTTGTGGGTACGACCGGTATAATAGAGAATACGCTCAGTTGTTGTGGTCTTGCCAGCATCAATATGAGCCATAATGCCGATGTTACGTGTGTGAGGGAGATCGTAAGTTGCGGTCTCACTAATCATATTTTCGTCAGCCATATGTTTTCTCCTAAATTACCAACGGTAATGGGCGTAAGCTTTGTTAGCTTCGGCCATCTTATGGACGTCTTCCTTCTTCTTGACGGAAGCACCACTTCCATTGGCGGCATCAATTATTTCGGCAGCTAATTTGTCTTCCATGGTCTTTTCGCCACGTAGACGGGCATAGGTAACTAACCATCTTAGTCCTAGGGTTTGCTTTCTTTCTGGAGAAACTTCGACTGGAACTTGGTAGTTAGCGGCACCAATACGACGAACCTTGAGTTCGACTTCTGGCATAATGTTATTTATAGCGGAGGCAAAGACTTCGGTAGCCTTTTGTCCGGTTTTGTCTTCAATCTTCTTGAAGGCTTTGTAGATGATGGTTTGGGCAGTGCCTCTTTTGCCATCATACATGACACGGTTGATTAAACGGGTAACCAATTTGGATTGGTACACTGGATCTGGTAAAACGTCGCGTTTTTCGACTGAACCTTTTCTTGGCATTGTACTACTCCTCCTTATTTGCTAGCCTTTGGCTTCTTGGTTCCGTATAAAGAACGGCCTTGGCGTCTGGCTTCGATACCGGCGCAGTCTAAGCAGCCACGAACAATATGGTATCTAACACCTGGTAAGTCCTTAACACGTCCGCCACGAATCATGACGGTAGAGTGTTCTTGAAGGTTATGTCCTTCGCCACCGATATAGGCGGTAACTTCGTATCCATTGGACAAGCGGACACGAGCGTATTTCCTCAACGCTGAGTTTGGTTTCTTTGGGGTCATTGTACCGACACGGGTGCAAACACCTCTTTTTTGTGAGGAAGGTTGGTTGGTTGTTTTCTTGGTTAGGGAGTTCCATCTCTTGCCTAAGGCTGGAGATTTGGACTTCTTGGTGGCAGATTGTCTGCCTTGCCTAACTAATTGGTTAATTGTTGGCATGTGTTTTTCCTCTCTTTTTATACACACAATTCCCGGTGTATCAATCATCGGGGTAAACAAAGAAGGCAAAAGCCCTCTATTTACGTCCGGGTGAAATGATACCGAGGTATATTCCCCATGTCAATAATTATTTTCTTTGAGTAAATCTATCTAGCCTCAATGCTAATAGATGCATAGCTAGAAGTCAATTTATCGACCTTGAAATTATATTTAAGTTCCTCTAATCCTTTAAAAGAAGAAGTTATCCCCTCCCCTTCATAGAAAAGGGTAGAAGAATAATTGATAAGGTTACCATTCTCATTTACTACCTTATTCATGTTAGAAGCATAATAAAACGAAGGGAGTTCAGCAGAATTAAGCCCTTTATCGATATTTTGGATTAGATATGGGGAAGAGGAAGAATTGTCGTTTTCAAATGTAAGACGCCTATTCGTGGTAATCATATTTTCATCTACGATTCCCTTTTTGGATATGCCTTCATAAGCAGCTAATCTAGAATCGACTAGATAAGCCCTTATTCCAGGCTTAGAAAACAAAGATAACGAATTATCTTTTCTTTGCAAGGCATCGACATAATTTAGGTATGTTGGGGAATAATATTCTAGCATTACATACCTTCCATAGGGATTGAAGCTAGATTCGATAGGAATGATGATGCATTCATTATTTCCTGAGCCTTGATGTAGATTTATCTTGCAGGAAGAAGTAACAAAATATGGGGAAGACCAGCCTAGCAAGGTTTTTGAAAAGCAATTATGGTCCCCTAAGGAGCAATCCATCATATCCATCCTTCCTAATGGGGATATTTGATTAGATATCGATGAATATGAATCATAATAATCAGGTAATCCAAATAGGTGTCCTGTCTCATGGATATAGGTATGGGAATCCATCTT